>JANLXP010000149.1:0-2111 GCA_031365165.1 Alphaproteobacteria bacterium | reverse complement strand
GTAGCCGTCCTTGTCGACGTAGCCCACGACGCCAAGCGTGGACCAGCCTTTGTAGTTGCGCGCCTCAGCCGTCTTCTTCGGGTCGTTGTGGTAGGAAAATTCGGGGCCGTTCGCAAAGAAGATGGTGCCCGGTTCGCCGGTCGGTACGTCCGTGCCGTCTTCGCCGACGATGTGCAGTTCGCCGAGCAGCGCCTTGCCGACGGAGCCCGGATGCGCGAGCCAGTCTTCGCTGGTGATGGCGCAGAAGCCGTTGCCTTCCGTCCCCGCGTAGTACTCGTAGATCACCGGTCCCCACCATTCGATCATCTGCTTCTTGACCGGCATGGGGCAGGGGGCGGCCGCGTGGATCGCGACCTTCATCGCGCTGACGTCGTACTTTTTGCGTGCGGCTTCGGGCAGTTTCAGCATGCGCACGAACATCGTCGGCACCCACTGGCTGTGCGTCGTTTTGTATTTGCCGATGAGCGCGAGCGCTTGTTCGGGATCGAAGTGTTCCATCACGACCGTCGTGCCGCCGAAGCCGTGCACCGTCATGTTGTAGCGCAGCGGCGCTGCATGATAGAGCGGCGCCGGTGAGAGGTAGGTCGTGTTCTCGTCGAACTGATAGAGCATCTTCGCCAGCATCATCAGCGGGTTTGCTTGACCGAGCGGCCCTCCAGTGAGCGCGCGCTTCACGCCCTTCGGCCTGCCCGTCGTGCCCGATGAGTAGAGCATGTCGGCGCCAGGCGTTTCGTCCGCGACCGGGGTTGTTGGCATCGGACGTAGCGCTTCCTCAGCACTCTCGTAGCCGGGCATCGTGCCGCCCAGCATCAGCTTCTTCACGCCCGGCATCTTGGTGCCGAGTTGGCGCGCGATGTCGCCCATCGCTTCGGAGGTGATGAAGATTTTCGCGCCGCAATCTTTGACGATGTATTCGATCTCGCCCGCGGTCAGGCGAGACGACATGCAGGTGAAATAGAGGCCGGACCGCTGCGCCGCCCAGCAGAGCGGCAGGTAGTGCACGTTGTTCTCCATGAAGATCGCGATGCCGTCGCCGGTGGTGAGCCCCAGCTTGCGGACCAGCTGTGCGCCTTGGTTCGAACGTTCGTCGAGCTCGCGATACGTTACGGTTTCCCCGCTCGCCGCCATGATGAAGGCGGGCTTGTCCGGCTGCGTCTTCGCGTGAACGGAAGGATGCATGGGCGGTTCCTCAATGGCTTGCTCGCCTGTTTGATAGCGCTTCCCCCCTTGAGGGGGAAGCTGGCGAGCCCGAAGGGGAGACTGATGGGGGAAGTTCCCGCGCGCTCACTACCCCCCATCCGTCTCGCGGCGAGGCCGCTCGCCACCTTCCCCCTCAAGGGGGGAAGGGCTACGAATTAGGCATCACGCCATCAACACAAGGAACGCGCGCCCATGTCTTTCACCGAGATCAAGTACGAGGTCGCCGATAAGGTTGCGACGTTGACGCTCAATCGGCCCGACAAGTTGAATGCGTTCACGGGCACGATGATGTCTGAGATGATCAAGGCGTTCGACATGGCGGACGCGGACGACAATGTGCGTGCGGTTGTGGTCACCGGTGCGGGGCGCGGGTTTTGCGCCGGTGCCGATCTCAGCCAAGGGGCGAAGACGTTCGATTACGAGTCCCGCTCCGACAGGCCGGAGAAGGCGGGTGTGCCGGTGAAGGACGGCAATGTCGATTGGAGCCATGAAGGCGTGCGCGACGGCGGCGGTCGCGTGACGTTGCGCATCTTCGAATGCTTGAAGCCTGTGATCGGTGCGATCAATGGGCCTGCGGTCGGGATCGGCGTGACGATGCAGCTGCCGATGGATATCCGCATCGCCAGCGAGGCTGCGCGCTTCGGTTTCGTGTTCGCGCGGCGCGGCATCGTGCCGGAGGCGTGCTCGAGCTGGTTCCTGCCGCGCCTTGTCGGCATTTCGCAGGCGATGGAATGGTGCGCGACCGGACGCGTGTTCGATGCGCAAGAGGCGCTGCGTGGCGGCTTGGTTTCCAAGGTCGTGACGGCTGAGGAGTTATTACCCACCGCTTACGCGATTGCGCGCGAGATTGCAGACAACACGGCGCCGGTGTCGGTCGCGCTGACGCGGCAGATGATGTGGCGGATGCTCGG
>JANLXP010000103.1:0-2624 GCA_031365165.1 Alphaproteobacteria bacterium | reverse complement strand
TGCAAGTCGAGCAACCGGCTGATCATCAACGCCCGCTCGATATGGCGGCCTAGCTGAATGAAATGCCAACCCTCGCCGTGCCGCATCGTCGAATCCGTGATGCCGGCAAAGAGCAAAAAGTCGTCCGCAATATCGCGCAAGAACTCGACCGGCTGCGCCTTCCACTGCTGGGGCGCATCGTGCGCGGTGAGGCGCAGATATTGCTGATTGAGCTGTCCCCACATCTCGGTGGAGATCAGCTCGCGCACCTGCCGCGCATTGTCGCGCGCAAGCTTGACCGAGCACATGATGCTGGAACGATGCGCCTTATCGAGCGTGAGTTGCCGCGCAATCTCGATCGGCTGGCCCTGCACCTCATCCGTCATCGGCCAGGCAAGCCCGCCCACGACGCGCACCCAAGCCTCCGCCGCATCCTCCGGCGTCTGGTCCAGCATCGCTTCGAGCTTCACGGCGAGCACGCGCGCACTGTGCTCCGCCCGCTCGAGATAGCGCGCCATCCAGTAAAGCGAATCCGCCACCCGCGAAAGCATCCCCGCGCCGCCGATCATCCGACCACCCACGTGTCTTTCGACCCGCCGCCTTGGCTGGAGTTGACGACCAAGCTGCCGCGCTTCAACGCAACCCGTGTCAACGCACCCGGCACCAGCCGCGTCTCGCGTCCGGTCAACACGTAAGGCCGCAAGTCCACGTGGCGCGCCTCGATGCCGGAGCCGACGAAACACGGCGCCGTCGAAAGCTGAATGGTGGGCTGGCCGATATAGTTGTCGGGATCGGCCTTCACGCGTGCGCCGAACGCCTCGCGCTCCGCCGCCGACGCATGCGGACCGACGAGCATTCCATACCCGCCGCTCTCGCCGACGGCTTTCACCACCATCGTGTCCAGATTATCAAGCACATGCGAAAGCGACGAAGGCTCCCGGCAACGATGCGTCTCGACGATGCCGAGCAGCGATTCCTCGCCCAGGTAATACTTGATGATCGCAGGCACATACGAATAGACCGCCTTGTCGTCCGCGACACCCGTCCCGATCGTATTGGCGACCACCACATTGCCCGCGCGATAGGCGTTCATCAGGCCAGCCACGCCCAGTGCCGAGTCATGCCGGAACGCCAACGGGTCGACGAAATCGTCGTCGATGCGCCGGTAGATCACGTCCACGCGCTTCACGCCCGAGGTCGTGCGCATATAGACGACGTTGTCGTGCACCAGAAGGTCGCGCCCTTCGACGAGCTCGACCCCCATCTGCCGCGCCAAGAACGCATGCTCGTAGTAGGCGGAGTTGAAGATGCCGGGCGTCAGCAACACGATCCGCGGCTCATCGCGAAACCCGACCGCAAGCTCCTTCAACGTGGTGAGCAACTCCTGCGCATAGGCCTCGATCGGCCGCACGTTGCAGGCACGATAGAGATCGGGGAACGCACGCTTCACCACCTCGCGGTTGGCCAGCATGTACGACACGCCCGACGGCACCCGCAGATTATCTTCCAAGACGACGAAGTTGCCGTCCTCGCCGCGGATGATGTCGGTGCCGCACACGTTGACATACGCGTCGAGCGGCACGTTCACCCCGCGCATGGCGCGCAGATAGTGCTTCGACCCGAAGACCAGATCGCGCGGCACGATCCCGTCGTTCAGGATCCTACCTTCGTTGTAGATGTCCTTGAGGAAGAGGTTCAGCGCGGTCAGCCGCTGGCGCAAACCGCGATCCAACTTGTCCCACTCGGCACCCGGCACGATGCGCGGCAGAAGGTCGGTCGGGATGATCCGCTCCGTCGACTCCTCATTGCCATAGACCGTGAAAGTAATGCCCTGGTGCAGGAACGACTGGTCGCAGGCCTGCTGCCGGCGCACCAATTCTTCGGCAGGAAGCGTGGTCAGCGCCTGATAAAGCGCCGCTGCATGCGCACGAGGCACGCCGTCCGGCCCAAACATTTCGTCCCAAGCTGCGCCCAAGGCGTAGTCGGAAAACGGCTTGTCCATCCCCGGCCGCGCCCGATTGCTGACGATCGTGGGCCGTACCCGCTCATTCTTTGCAACGTCCATAAAGGCAGATGGCAATGCCAGGGCGCTCGCGTCAACTCTGGCTGTGCCTAATTCCCAGGCACATCTGCCCGGTCTTTAGAACCGCGCCAACTCGTAGTCGCCGATGGGCAGCGCGGGCGTGCGCTCCAGCATCACGTCGGCCAGCAGCCGCGCCGACCCGGCCGCCGTCGTCCAACCGATATGGCCGTGGCCGGTATTGAGGAAAAGGTTCGCCATCCGCGTGCCGCCAACGATGGGAACGCCGTCCGGGCTCACCGGTCGAAACCCGCTCCATGCCTCGAAGTCCGCCGCGTCAACGCTTTCCACGAACTTCGGATAGATGCGCTTCAAAAGCTTCAGCAGATTATCGATCCGGGGCTTGCGCACCGCATCGTCAAAGCCCGCGAACTCCGCGGTGCCGGCGACGCGCAGCCGGTCATCGCCGATCGGCACGACAGCGGCATGCAAACCCGCATCTGAAACCGGCGTCTTGGGCAGGAACGGATTGCCCTTGGCCTCGATCGTGGCGGAGTAGCCCTTCACCGGCCGCACGGGGATACGAACCTTGAGCGGCGCGGCGAGGGCAGGGCTCAAGTTCGCC
>JANLXP010000025.1:0-1128 GCA_031365165.1 Alphaproteobacteria bacterium | reverse complement strand
GAGTACCTGTGCCGGAACGCGCCGGAAGCCGTGTACGAACTCGAGCATTTCGGGGTGCCGTTCAGCCGGACGGAAGAAGGCAAGATCTATCAGCGTGCGTTCGGAGGGATGACGAAGGACTTCGGCAAGTCGTCGATCCAGCGCACGTGCGCTGCGGCCGACCGTACGGGCCATGCGATGCTGCACACGCTCTATGGGCAGAGCCTGCGGTACGATGCGGCGTTCTTCATAGAGTACTTCGCGCTCGATCTGATCATGGAGGACGGTCGCTGCCGCGGGTTGATGGCGTGGTGCCTGGATGACGGGTCGATCCATCGCTTTCGCGCGCAGAAGGTGATCCTGGCGACGGGCGGATATCAGCGCGCATACTTTACCTGCACCGGCGCGCATACGTGTACCGGCGACGGCAATGCGATGGTGTTGCGCGCGGGGCTGCCGTTGCAAGACATGGAGTTCGTGCAGTTTCATCCGACCGGCGTCTATGGCGCTGGCGTGCTGATCACCGAGGGTGTGCGCGGCGAAGGCGGGTATCTGACCAACGCGAACGGCGAACGATTCATGGAGCGCTACGCGCCCAGCGTGAAGGACCTCGCCTCGCGCGATGTCGTCAGCCGGGCGATGACGACCGAGATCCGCGAAGGGCGCGGGGTCGGGCCGCACAAGGATCACATTCATCTGCACCTCAGCCACCTCGATCCGAAGATCATTCACGAACGGCTGCCGGGCATTTCCGAGTCCGCGCGTATCTTTGCCGGCGTCGATGTGACCAAGCAGCCGATCCCGGTGCTGCCGACGGCGCACTACAATATGGGCGGTATCCCGACGAACTATCACGGCGAGGTCGTGACGCCGAAAGACGGCAATCCGGATGCAGTGGTGCCGGGCTTGATGGCGATCGGCGAGGCGGCTTGCGTTTCTGTGCACGGCGCGAACCGCTTGGGTTCGAACTCGCTCATCGATCTCGTCGTGTTCGGCAAGGCCGCCGGCGCGAAGTGTGCCGCCGACATCAAGCCGAACGAACGTCAGGCGGATTTGCCGAAGGGGGCAGGCGACAATTCGCTGGCGCGGCTCGACCGTTTCCGCAATGCGAGCGGCGACACGCCGACGTCGGCGTTGCGCCTTCGGATG
>JANLXP010000019.1:0-2768 GCA_031365165.1 Alphaproteobacteria bacterium | reverse complement strand
GTTGGGCTATCGCTCGAACGCGAGCGGCGTTTGGATTACCTGAAGGTACGGGGACTATTGAGCCGGGACTCGCGCGCGTCCAAGTCCCGTTCCCGCGATGAGAGCAAGCTTTGAGTTCAGCAGCGGCACAGAGATCGGTTTAGCGACATAGTCGTCAGCGCCGGCCGCGATGTAGCGCTCGCGGTCGCCCGCCATGGCGTGGGCGGTCAACATGATGATCGGCACCTCTCGCCTCGCATTGTCGAGGGCGCGAATTTTACGGATTGCTTCCACGCCGTCGAGCTGTGGCATTTGCGCGTCCATGAGTATGACATCGTAGTCGCTCTGACGGACGGCATCGACCGCTTGATTGCCATTCTCGACGACATCGACCTCATGCTCCGATTTTTTGAGCAGAGCCACCGCAAATCGTTGGTTGTGCTTGTTGTCTTCAACCAACAGAATCTTAAGCGAGCGGGCCGCTTGCGGCATTGATGTCGAGGTTGCAGGCGATGCCTGCGCGGTTGGAACGGCCGATTGATCGATTCGAACCATCGTCTTCGCGCCATACAGAGCGGCCAGCGTTTCTGCCAAGTCGCGCTCGCGAACGGGCTTTTCGAGAATGGCGTCGAACAACATCGCAGAAGTGCCCGCCAAAGATTCTCTTCCCGCTGAGGTGAGCAAGATCAACTGAATATTGGAAATCTCCGGCGTCGACCGGATCCGGCGCGCAAGTTCATCGCCGGACATTCCGGGCATCAACTGATCGACGAATACGATGGAGTATGGCCGCTTCTGATGCCGGGCGCGCTCCAACTCCGCGAGTGCTGCAAAGCCGTCTTGTGCAAAGTTCAAATTCATTCCGAGCGGTTCGAGTTGACCCGCAAGAACGGCCAAGTTGACTTTGTTGTCGTCAACCGCGAGGCAGCCGGCGTTGATCAACGAGATCGACGGTTCGTTTGGCGCGGCACTCATGCGAGATCGATTCAACGGGATCTCGAACCAAAACGTCGAGCCAACGCCCTCCTGACCCTTGGCGCCGATTGTTCCGCCCATCAGAGTGACGAGTTGTTTTGAGATTGCCAGTCCCAATCCGGTTCCACCAAAGCGCCGCGTAAAGGAGCTGTCAGCTTGCATGAATTTTTCAAATAGCCGTGCTCGCGCTTCTTCGGACATTCCGATACCGGTGTCGGTAACTTCGAAATGGAGGATCGAGTCCGCGGCTGCGGTGTCGCTGGTGCTCCCACTCAGCACGCTTAACTGGATCGAGACGGAACCTTTTTCCGTGAACTTTATCGCGTTGTCGATCAGGTTCAGCATCACTTGGCGAATGCGCACTGGGTCGCCGACGAAGCGACCGCGCGCGGAAGTCGTCACGTGAGCATGCAGCTCGACTTGTTTCTCGCGAGCCTTCACGGACAAGAGATCGACCGAGCTTTCGACGATTTCGGACAAGTCGAACTCTACTTTTTCGATGTCGATCTTGCCTGATTCAAGTTTGGAGATGTCCAGGATGTTGTTGATGATGGACAGAAGGGCGTCACTCGATTCCTGGACGGTTTCGGCGAAGTGCCGCTGCTCTTCACGCAGCGGCGTGTCGAGTAAGAGCCCGGTCATTCCGAGAATCGCGTTCATGGGCGTGCGAATCTCGTGGCTCATGTTGGCCAGGAACTCCGATTTCGCGCGATTTGCGGCGTTTGCCTCGAGCAAAGACGCCTGCAACTGGACCGAGAGGTCTTCCAACTGGGTCGTATGCGCCCAACGCTCTTGTTCGTAGCGCGTGAATTCTGCGGCGATACGATGGCCGTAGACCAGCACACACCCCACCATGACGACGATTAGCGCGCCGAACATGTACTCGAAGTTGCCGAGGAACGTGGCCGCGCCGATCTGGCCCTGGAAATTACGTCGTTGAATATTGCGAACATTTTGCGCCGTTTCGGAGATGGCGTGGTGAAGCGCCGCAAACTTTCGATCCATCGTCGCCATGCGACGTCCGGCGGCGTCCGCATTGTGTTCGGCAAAGTAGGCGAAGATGCGATCCGCCTCAGCCGTCATCTGCGCCATCGACCCGCTTATTCGATCGATGCCAGCGCGAAGCTGCTGTCGCGCGGCGGCGTCAGGGATGTTGTTGACACCGACCCGAAACGCTTCGAGCCGCTGCTGAAAGAGGACGAGTGCGGTTGCCTGGCGGGCGGACTCCCTTTGCACGTCGTGAGAGTCAAAGACGTCGTTGCCGGGCGCGTCGACGGCGCCCGCGGCGGCCGCAATGTCAGATAGGTCGGAGAGCTTATTCGCCCACTGCTGATTCACTTCGACGGAAGAGCGGAAGATCCCCATGACTTCGTGACTGAGATAGAGGCTTCCGGTGATGGCGCATAGGTCGAATGCCGCCAGTAGGTAGTACACGATATGCCATCGTACCGGGCGGCGGTCTGTTGGCCTCGTATCGTGTCCGGTGCGTTGCAACTCAGTGGGCATCTGGCGATCCCTTGTCGTGCCGCAGTCTATAACGACACGTGTAAATCCACGGTGTGTGGGTTGGATCTGACGGCCGACATTAACCGATCGACAACGATTAATCCCGCCGTTCCGGGCGCGGCGGCGACGAGGGATGTTGGCGCATGCGTAACGAGGCCACCGAGCGCGCCAAGCGGGCCTGTTAATTGACTTTTTGGAACAAAAAGAGACGATGTCTCCCAGCGAAGGGTGCGCCCTCGAGGTCGCCGCGCCGCGGGATCAGCCATAGGACAGAGATCGTGAAAGTGCTGGTCGTCGAAAGCGGCGAG
>JANLXP010000952.1:0-8604 GCA_031365165.1 Alphaproteobacteria bacterium | reverse complement strand
CGTCGACATGGCCGGCGGCCGGCCCACCTTTGCTTCCTCGGACGGCCTCTTCACCCTGGCCCTTCGCGGCATCTTTCAGCTCGACGCGGCCCAATACGTCCAGGCCGCCCCCGGCTCCCTCGCCACTGACTTCCGCCGCGGCTCGTTCGGCGACGCGGTGGAAGCCGTGCGCGCGCGCGACCTGAACGACGGCACCAATTTCCGCCGCGCTCAGCTCGGCATCGAAGGCAAGCTCACCGACGATTGGAATTATTCGCTGATCTACGAATTCGGCGGCAGCGGCCAAGAAGACGGCGGCCGCATTCAAGATCTCTACCTGCAATACAACGGCTTCGCGCCGTTCAAGATTCGCGCCGGTGCCTTCGCGCCATCGGTCGGTCTTGAAGATTCGGTCAGTTCCACCGACACGCTCTTCCTCGAACGCGCCTCGCCGTCCGATCTTGCACGCGCTGTCGCCGGTGCTGACGGCCGCACCGGTATCGCAGCCTTCGGCAACGGCGATGAATGGTTCGCGTCAGTCGCAGTCACCGGCGCGCCAATCGCAACGCAAAGCTTCGACGAACAGGTCGCGGTCGTTGGCCGTGTTGCCGCCCTCGTCGTGAAGAGCGCGGATCTCAATATCCACCTCGGCGCCAACGCGACCTATGTGTTACAGGCGCCCGACCTCGGGCCCGATACTGTGGCGCGCTACCCGCTACGCTTGCGCGACCGTCCTGAAATCCGCGTCGACGGCACGCGCCTGATCGACACCGGCAACATCAACACGGACACGCTCTTCATCCCGGGCGCGGAATTCGCGGCGAACTTCCAGAACTTCTTCGTCCAAGGCGAATACTTCTCCTACCAGTTCGAACGCAGACAAGTGCCGGGGCCCGTGCTCGGCGATCCCGAATTCTCGGGTTGGTACGCCCAGGCGTCCTATGCGCTGACCGGCGAAGCAAGACCCTGGAACCCCGCGACCGGCGCGTTTACTGGCTTGAAACCCACCAATCCTGTCGATTTCGAAGGCGGCGGGTGGGGCGCCTGGGAACTTGCCGCGCGCTACAGCGTTTCTGACCTGGATTGGAACGAGGGAGCGGGCGCTGTGGTCCCGGTTGGCGGCATTCGCGGCGGCGAACAGAAAGCCTGGACCGCAGGCCTGAACTGGTACGTGAACAACAACATCAAGTTCATGCTCGACTACCAATGGATCGATGTCGACCGGTTGAGCACGGGCGCCGCCAACGCCTATGGCACAGGCATCTTCGTGCCGCCGGCCGGCGCGCAGATCGGCCAAGACCTGCAAGTCGTCTCGGTGCGTACTCAATTCACATTCTGACGCGATTACCTGAAGGAGTTTCGAATGACGACGACGTCGCGCATCACGGGCTACACGCTCGCCGCCCTTGCGTTCTTGCTGTTGTTCACGCAAATCGTTTTCGCGAAGGACGTGACGCTTCTGAACGTCTCGTACGACCCGACGCGCGAACTCTATGTCGCGATCAACGCGGCCTTCAGTGCGGACTACAAAGCAAAAACCGGCGACACGGTCACGATCAACCAAAGCCACGGCGGCTCGGGCAAACAGGCCCGTTCGGTCATCGACGGCCTGGACGCCGACGTGGTGACGTTGGCGCTCGCCTACGACATCGATGAAATCGCCGAGCGTGCGAAGCTCTTCCCGCTCGAATGGCAGAAGCGTCTGCCCCACAACTCGACGCCCTACACTTCGACGATCGTCTTCCTCGTGAAGAAGGGCAATCCCTGGAAGCTCAAGGATTGGGGCGACCTCGTAAAGCCCGGCATCCAAGTGATCACGCCGAATCCGAAAACGTCGGGTGGCGCACGTTGGAACTACCTGGCCGCGTGGGCCTATGCGAAGAACTTGCCGGGCGGCACCGATGAGACGGCAAAAGCATTTGTCGGCAAGCTCTATAAGAACGTGCCGATCCTTGACACCGGCGCGCGCGGCTCGACCACGACCTTCGTTCAGCGCGGCATCGGCGACGTCCTGCTGGCGTGGGAAAACGAAGCTCTGCTGGCACTCAAAGAATTGGGCCCGAACAAATTCGAGATCGTCTATCCGCCGTCCAGCATCTTGGCCGAACCGCCGGTGACGGTGGTCGACAAGAATGCCACGAAAAAGGGCAATCTCGCCGCCGCCCAAGCTTACCTTAACTTCCTTTACACCCCGGCCGCGCAAGACATCATCGCGAAAAGCTACTATCGTCCGATCAATCCGGCAGTGGCCGCGAAGTACCGCAGCCAGTTCAAGGAGATTAAGTTGTACTCGATCGACAAAGACCTCGGCGGTTGGAAGAAGGCGCAGGCGCTGCACTTCAACGACGGCGGCGTCTTCGACCAGATCTATCAACCGGGCAAATAGTTGACGGCTGTAGCCAACACTTGGCGCTTCAAAAAGCCGAGCGTTCTACCCGGGTTCGGGCTGACGCTCGGCTTCGCCGTGTTTTACCTCAGTGTCATTGTATTGATTCCGCTAGCGGCGCTTTTACTACGGCCGTGGGAGTTGGGCTTCGACGGTGTCGTGGCCGCCGTCACCGCGCCGCGCGTGATTGCGGCGTTGAAGCTCAGCTTCGGCGCGGCGCTGATCGGAAGCCTCATCAACGCCGTCTTCGGTTTGATCGTGGCTTGGGTGCTCGTCCGCTATGAGTTTCCGGGCAAGCGCCTGATCGACGCCTTGGTCGACCTGCCGTTCGCGTTGCCGACCGCGGTCGCCGGTATCGCGCTCACCACGCTCTATGCGCCAAACGGCTGGATCGGACAATTTCTCGATCCGTTGGGCATAAAGGTGGCCTACACGCCCCTTGGCGTCGTCTTCGCGCTGACGTTCATCGGCTTGCCCTTCGTCGTGCGCTCCGTGCAACCGGTCCTCGCTGACGTCGAGGCGGAGTTCGAAGAAGCGGCGGCGACCCTCGGCGCCACGCGCGCACAAATGTTCCGACGCGTCATATTTCCGGCGATCCTGCCCGCATGGCTGACCGGTGTTGCGCTCGCCTTCGCGCGTGCCGTCGGTGAATATGGCTCGGTGATCTTCATCGCAGGCAACTTGCCGATGGTCTCCGAGATCGCGCCGCTGCTCATCATCATCAAACTCGAGCAATACGATTACGCGGGCGCCGCCGCCGTGGGCTCGGCGATGCTGGCTATCTCGTTCATGCTGCTGCTCGCGATCAACATGCTCCAAGCTTGGGCGCGCGCCCGATGACGACGCCCGCGCCCCGCTTCAGCTACCCGACGAAGGACAGCGCCCCCGTGCGCATCCTCTTGACCGCGGCCGGCATCGGCTACATCGCGCTCTTTCTGCTCACGCCGCTGATCGCCGTCTTTGTCGAGGCGTTGCGCAACGGCGCCGGCGCCTTCCTCGCGGCCGTGACGGAAAAAGACGCGCTTTCCGCAATGTGGCTGACGCTGACGGTGGCCGCGATCGCCGTGCCGTTGAACACGCTGTTCGGGCTCGCAGCCGCTTGGTCGGTTGCGAAGTTCGACTTCAAGGGCAAGAGCCTACTGATCACGCTAATTGACCTGCCATTCTCGGTCTCGCCCGTGATCTCGGGCCTCGTCTACGTGCTGCTGTTCGGTGCGCAAGGCTACCTGGGCCCGTTGCTGGATGAACTCGGCATCAAAATCATCTTCACGGTCGCGGGTCTGGTGCTCGCAACCGTGTTCGTAACCTTCCCGTTCGTCGCGCGCGAACTCATCCCGTTGATGGAAGAGCAAGGTGTCGCGGAAGAAGAGGCAGCCCTCTCGCTTGGTGCATCCGGCTGGAAGATGTTTTGGCGCGTCACGCTGCCGAACGTGCGCTGGGGATTGCTCTACGGCGTCCTTCTCTGCAACGCCCGCGCGATGGGCGAGTTCGGCGCGGTCTCGGTGGTCTCGGGCCACATTCGCGGGCTCACGAACACGATGCCGCTGCACGTGGAGATTCTCTACAACGAATACAACTTCGCGGCCGCTTTCGCGGTGGCCTCGATTCTGGCGCTCTTGGCGCTTGTGACGCTGGTATTAAAGAGCGCGCTCGAATGGCGCTACGGGGACGAAATCGCGGCAACACACCGCCACTAAGCGGGTGTTGGCGCGATCGAGGCAGGGGATGCTAAGAGTGACGCTATGGCGTTGAAGATCGAGCGCATTACAAAGCGCTTCGGCACGGTATCGGCCGTGCGCGAAGTCAGCCTGACCGTCGAAAAGGGCGAGTTCATGGCGCTGCTGGGCCCATCGGGCTCCGGCAAGACGACGCTATTGCGCGTCGTCGGCGGCCTCGAACTTCCCGAAGAAGGCAAGCTCGACTTCGACGGCCAAGACATGACGTTCGTGCCGGCGCGCGAACGCCGCGCCGGTTTCGTGTTCCAGCACTACGCCTTGTTCCGGCACATGACGGTGGCCCAAAACATCGCCTTCGGCCTCGACGTGCGCCCGAGTGGCAAACGCCCGTCCCGGCGCGAGATCGCCGCACGCGTCGAAGCGCTTTTGAATCGCATGCAGCTTGAAGGCCTCGGCAAGCGCTACCCGAGCCAACTTTCCGGCGGTCAGCGCCAACGCGTAGCGCTCGCCCGCGCCCTCGCGATCGAACCCAGAATCCTGCTGCTCGACGAACCGTTCGGCGCGCTCGACGCCAAGGTGCGCAAGGACCTGCGCCAGTGGCTGCGCGCGCTGCATGACGAAATGAAGCTGACGACCATCATGGTGACCCACGACCAGGACGAAGCCTTGGCGATGGCCGACCGCGTCGCCGTGATGAACGACGGCCGCATCGAACAAGTCGGCCCGCCGACCGAAGTCATCGGCCACCCGGCCACCCCGTTCGTTCGCGACTTCTTAGGGCAAGACGGCGAAGGTATCTAAGACCTAGTTCGTCTTGCGGATGATCACCGGCAAGCTCTCATAGCCCTTCACGAACGTCGAAAAAACGCGCTTCGGCTCGCCGACGACTTCGATGACCGGGAAGCGCTTCAAAATCTCTTCCCAGATGATCGTAAGCTGCAACTCCGCCAGCCTGTTGCCGACGCAGCGGTGGATGCCGAAGCCGAACGACAAATGCTGGCGATGACGCTCGCGGTCGATGATGTAGGCGTTCGGGTTCGCGATCACTTCGTCGTCGCGGTTGCCCGAGACGTACCACATGACGACCTTGTCGCCCGCTTTGATGTGCTTGCCCTGGAACTCGATGTCCTTCAGCGCGCGACGGCGCATATGCGCGAGCGGCGTCTGCCAACGGATCGTCTCCGACACCATCGATGGGATCAGCGCGGGGTTCGCGCGCAGCTTCGCGTATTGATCCGGATTCTGGTTCAGCGCCAAGATCGAACCCGAAATCGTGTTGCGCGTCGTGTCGTTGCCGCCGACGGTCAGCAGCACGACGTTACCGAAATACTCGCGCGGCTCCATGTTCCGCGTCGCCGGGCTGTGCGCCAGCATCGAAATCAAATCGCTGGCGGGCTCAGCGTTGACGCGCTGGTTCCACAGGTCCGTGAAATACGCGTGGTATTGCACGAAGATATCCATCTTCTGCTCGAACGAGTCGATCAAGCCGTGCCCCGGCACCGCGGTCACGACGTCCGACCAATACGTCAGCTTGCGGCGGTCCTCTTGCGGCATGTCGAACAGCGTCGCCAGCGTCATCGCCGTCAACTCCATCGACACCTTGTCGACCCAGTCGAACGTCTCGCCCACAGGAAGCGCATCCAGAATCTTCGCCGCACGCTCACGGATCAACGGCGCAAGGTGCTCGAGGTTCATCGGCGACACCGCCGGCGACACGGCCTTGCGTTGCACGTCGTGCTTCGGCGGATCCATCGCGATGAACATCGGCAACGGACCTTGGGTCATGTTCGGCTCGACGATCGTGATCGCGGGCTCCGACGAGAACACCTGATGGTTCGTATCGACGGCAACGATGTCGTTGTACTTCGTGATCGACCAATAGGGCCCGTAGTCGCTTTCGGCGGTGTAGTGAACCGGGTCTTCCTTGCGCAGCCGGTCGAACAGCGGCCACATCGTATCGGCCTGAAAGAGCGCGGGCTGCGCGGGGTTCACCTTCGCCAGCGGTACGTCGTAAGCCGCGTTGTGGCCCGCCGCCACCTTGCTCGCTGCGCCGCTCATTGCTCAGGCCTCCGTCCGGTCGATGTGTGAATAGCGATCGGACCTTATACAGGCGATCCGCAGCCTTCGGCCATGGGTCAAACGGCCTTTCGCAGGCCCTATATCTCTCACCCGACCCCAAGTACGATGCCGCCCATGCAACGCAAACTAACCGTCATCTTCTCCGCCGACGTCGTAGGCTATAGCTCACTCATGGAACGCGATGAGGCGGGGACATTGGAGCGGCTCAAGGCTAACCGCGCCAAGATCTTCGATCCGCATGTGGCGGCCAATGGCGGGCGGCAGTTCAAGCTGATGGGAGACGGGGCGCTGGTCGAGTTCGCGAGCGTCGTCGCGGCAGTCAATTGCGCCCTAGCGATCCAGGCCGCGACGGAGCAGGCCGAGGCCGGGCACGCCGATGTCAAGCCCATCCGCTATCGCGTCGGTATCAATCTCGGCGAGGTCATTGTCGAGGGCGACGACATCTACGGCGAGGGCGTTAACGTCGCCGCGCGGATTCAGGCGCTTGCGCCTGTCGGCGGCGTCGCCCTTTCGCGTGTCGTCAGGGATCAGGTTGACGGCAAGACGGCGTGTGTGTTTGACGACATGGGCGAACACAGCGTCAAAAACATCGAGCGGCCGGTGCACGTTTTCTCGGTTCGCGCCGCCGAAAATTCCAAGTCTGAAGGCCCCAAAGTGGAAACTGCCCGAAAACTCTCGATTTGTGTCCTGCCGTTCGCGAATATGAGTGCGGATGCGGAGCAAGAGTATTTCAGCGACGGCATTTCCGAAGACATCATCACCGATCTCAGCAAAGTATCCGCGCTGTTCGTGGTCGCGCGAAACACCGCGTTTCAATTCAAGGGTAAAAGCATCGATGTCCCTCAAGTCGCGCGCCAGCTGAAGGTCAGTCACGTGCTCGAAGGCAGCGTGCGCAAGTCGGGCGGGCGCGTGCGCATCACGGCGCAGTTGATCGACGGTGTCACGGGCGGCCATATCTGGGCTGAGCGCTACGACCGTGACCTGAGCGACATCTTCGCCCTGCAAGACGAGATTTCCGAAGCCATTGTCAAGGCTCTGAAGCTCAAATTGCTGCCGGAAGAAAAGCAGGCCATCGAACAGCGCGGCACCGACAATGTCGAAGCCTACAACTTGTTCTTGATGGCGCGTCAGTCCTACGTCACCGGCTTTGAAAACGACAGCCGTGAAGTCGAAGGAATTGTGCGGCTATGCAAGCGTATCACAGAAATCGATCCCACTTACGCGCGCGCCTGGGCGCTGTTGGCGCTGGGTCAGATGTTGTTGCGTTTCCTGCACGCCGGCAGCGGCAACGGCGACGACGGGTTGACCGCAGCCGAGCGTGCGCTCTCTCTCGACGGCACTTTGGCCGAGGCCCATGCGGTGAAGGCGAGAATTTTTTCCGAGACCGGCCGCCCGGACGAAGCGGCGACGGAAATTCAAATCGCCCTTCGCCTCGATCCCGAATCCTATGAAGTCAACAGATCCGCCGCCTATCTGAGTTTCAGAGACCGCCGGATGGAGGACGCCATCCGCCATTTCGAGAAAGCGATGAGCTTGGTCGGAGCGGACTTTAGCTCGGCGGGCATGTTGATCAGCTGCTACAATGCGGTCGGCAACTCCCAGGCGGTTCTGCGGGCGGCGCAAATCACGCTTGAGCGCACCGAAAAAGTCTTGACGCTCGACCGCAACAACGGCACGGCCATCGGCCACGGCAGCAACGCTCTGGCCGTGCTCGGCCAAGCCGAACGTGCGAAAGAGTGGATGAACCGCGCTCTGCTGGTCGATCCGGACAACTACAACATGCGATACAATTTCGCCTGTTCGCTCGCCGCCTATTTGAAAGACTCAATCGCCGCACTGGACATGCTGGAGCCGGTCTTCGCTCATATGTCGACCGGACTTCTGATGCATGCGAAAGTAGATCCGGACTTCGACCACATCCGCGACGACCCGCGCTTCAAAGCGATGATCGCCGCCGCCGAAGCGCGCCTGGCGGGGGCGAACTGATGCAGCGCAAACTCACAGCCATCCTCTCCGCCGATGTCGTCGGCTATAGCGGCCTGATGGAGCGCGACGAGGCGGGAACCTTAGAGCGCCTGAAGGCCAACCGCAGCACTATTTTCGATCCGCACGTGGCCGCCCACGGCGGCCGGCAGTTCAAACTGATGGGCGACGGCGCGCTGGTCGAGTTCGCCAGCGTCGTCGCCGCGGTCAATTGCGCGCTGGCGATACAGGCCGCGACCGGGAAGGCCGAATCCGGCACCAGCGACGCCAAACCCATCCGCTACCGCATCGGCATCAATCTGGGCGAGGTCATCGTCGAGGGCGACGACATCTACGGCGAAGGGGTCAACGTCGCGGCGCGCATCCAAGCGCTCGCCCCCGTCGGCGGCGTCGCGCTATCCAAGATGGTTCGCGACAACGTCGACGGAAAGATGCCTTGTGTCTTCGAGGATATGGGCGAGCACTCGGTCAAGAACATCGAGCGGCCGGTGCATGTGTTCA
>JANLXP010000909.1:0-6082 GCA_031365165.1 Alphaproteobacteria bacterium | reverse complement strand
CCGCGAGCCGTGGCCGGCGAACCGGACCGAACGTCCGGGGTGCCTTGAAGGCGCGGCATCCGTTCGGTCGGCGAGGGCGGCGTCGGACGACCGGCGACCAACGGCATGTCGACGACGAGTGCAACACCACGTTCGTTTGTTTTAGGGCGAAGCCCCGCCACCAGCGCGCGTAACACGGTCCGTCTCCAACAGGTCGCCGAGGCCGCGGAAACCGTTGCGCAAATCCTCGGTCATCTCGCGCGCAGCAGCGGCACTACGCACGATACGCGGGCGCAGGAACACGAGCAACTCCGTGCGGTCGCCCTTCACATCCGTGGTTCCGAACAATTTGCCCAGCACCGGAACGTCTTTCAAATACGGGATCCCGCTGTCGCCATAGGTTTGGGTGTCGCGGATCAGGCCGCCAAGCACGATCGAGTCCCCGTCCTGCACAGCAATCGTGTTCGCGATCTTGCGCTGCTGGATGGTGGGTGAATCGATGTCCGACGTATCGGTCGTCACCGCGTTGCTGACTTCTTGCTTGACGTCCACGAAGACAGTTCCGCTCTTCCCGATCCGCGGCGTCACGCGCAGCAAAATGCCGGTATCGCGCAGCTGCACCGAGTTCACGACAGTCAGATCTGTCGCTGTCCGGACACCCGTCGCGGTCTGCGTAATGATAGGCACCTGATCGCCAACCTGCAACATCGCCATCTTGTTGTTCAAGGTCAGCAGCTTCTGCGAGAAAATCACCTTCACGTCGGTGACTGTCCCGAGCGCGCTCAACGCAACGTCGACATCGGGCACCGTGTAGCGGAACGCGAAGCCCGGGAAGAAATTGCTGATCGTGCCGCTCTTGCTCAGCTTGAACGATTGATCCGCGTTCTTGAAAAACCACTCGACGCCGTACTTCAATTCGTCGTTCAACGTGATTTCGGCGATCGTCGCCTCGATCAACACCTGATCGGGCGCCACGTCGATCTCGCGTAAGAACCGCTCCAGCGACGCGTATTCCGTCCCATCCGCACGCACGATCAACGCGTTGTTGGCCTGATCGATCGCGATGTGCGGCCCCCGGTCGTTGCCACGCAAGCCTTCCGTGCGAGACTGCGGCGCGGCAGCTGCGGGCGGCGCTGCGTTCGGATTCGGTGGCGGCGGCGCATCGACGCCTGTCTCGAACCCGTCCACGGACGGCTGATCCTCAGGTTCCGTTTGGATGCTTGAAAGGTCGACCGCGCCGTTGCCGTAGACGGACGCCAAAGCGCGCGCTACATCCTCCGCCTTCGCGTTCTGCAGCCGATAATAATAGATGCGCCGCCCCGGCCCGCGCGGCGGCACGTCAAGGCGCGTAACCCATTTCGAAACGTCTCTCAAGAGCGCGGAACTCGGTGAAGCGATAAGCAACGTGTTCACGCGCGACAGCGGCACGAAGCGCAGCAAGCTGGCGCCCGGCCCCTTCACGGACGCAAACACGCGCGTCAGTTCCTGCGCCAACTGCGGCGCGTCAACATGATCAGGCCGCACCAGCGCATAGGACATGCCGCGCATGTAGTCGACATCGAACAACCGGATGGTATCGAGCATCGCGGTCCGCTCGGGGCTGGTCCCAGAAAGAATGAGAAGATTGCGCGTGACATCGACGCTGAGGATGCCTCCCGTCGGTGCAATCGGCTCCAGCACCTTCTTCATCTCGCTTGCCGCGATGAATCGCAGAGGTACGATCTCGATGCCGAACCCAGGCATGCGCGCTCGCGCAGTGCCCGCAATTTCGAATCCATCCGTACGCTTCTGCGCTTCAGTCGCCGGAACGATGTTGTAAACATTGTCCGCATACACGATCACGGCACCGTTGGCCTTGAGCGCCGTCTCTAGCGCGGAGATCACATCCTCTCTGCGAAGCGGCGCGCTCGTTTTCAACGTCACGCGGCCTTGCACCGCTGGATCGATCTGAAACGCGACCTTCAGCGAGTCGCCAAGAACGGCACGCACGACGTCCCTGACATCGGCATCCGCGAAATCGATCGTCACATCGCCAGGGCCAGTTGGACCCTGCGCGCGCGCGCGCGGCGGTATCTGCACGCCTTCCGCTGGAAAGATCACCGTCTTCGGATCGGTGGAGTCCTCATCGCCCGAAATGACGACCGCTTCGTTGTTGCGGGCACTTGGTGCCGGCGCACGAACTTCAGGAGGCGGCGTCATGATGACGGGCCGCTCCGGCGTACACGCAGCAAGCATGACGGCGAGCAGAATGCCGCTCACGGCATTTCTCAAACGTCCGCTGGCATCGCGGTGCGATGTCATCCCGTCCCCTTAAATGTCCCAGTCATCCCCTCAAGCGCACGAATCGCAGCGCACTTGACGAGCCATGCTGGCCACTCAGGGTTGTTACACGCAAGCAAAGACACGCTAGCGGTGCGGCCCGTGCCGCTTCGAAAATCTAAGGTGACGTCGTTCCGGGTGGCCGCGGACGAGCCTTCGGCATCCCAATGCGGATCGAACGCGCGTCCTTGCTCGCCACGATCCCCGCCGCGTCGATCTTGTCGATCCGCCAGCCCGCCAACCGATCGCCCGGCGCCAACCGCATCGAGGGTGACCCGCTGCGCTCAACGATGGCGCGTTGCGTCGTGCTGTCCACGACAATGCCGACCAGACGAAACTCTGAGAGATCGCCCTGATCCGCACCGGTCGCGCTCGGCGAGGTGTTTGCGGAACGCGCTGCCGGATCGGGCTTGCGTCCTGCGTTGAAGATCGGCCGCGCGACGACCTCAGCGAAGGCGGATGCCGGCGGCATATCGCGCAACTTCAACGGTGGCGGCTTGCGCACCGAGATTGTCGCGGGCGCATCGAAGAGATCAAACACGCGCAATGGCGACGGCACGAAGGCCGCGACAAGCGCAACCAAGCCCGCACCGACCAGGGCCCAGAGCCAACGCGTGAGCGCGCCATCTGCCCCCATTAGAACCCCCGCCTTGTCTGTGCCGAGACGACGAGATCGACAATCAACTTGTTCGCCACGTTGGGCGCGGGTCCAACTGGTATCGCCGCTGCGAACTGGCCATCGGGTTCATGAACGCTGATTTTCTCAATTCTGAGCAGCGGTCGCGAAACCGCAATCTCGTGGAGCGCTTGCACAAGCGCGGCAATATCCGCCTCGACCGTCAGCTGCACCCCAATTTCGCCAGCCGGCGCACCGGGCCGATCGGATGCTGCTTGACCGCTCGTCACCGTGGCACCGGACGCCGAGAAAATCCGCGTAAGGGTGGATTGAAGCTCCGCAACAGCAACACCTGGCGCCCCGGCAAAGGCTAAGGCCTGCACGTCCGCATTTGCCGACATCTGACGCGCCGCCGTCTCCAACTGCGGCGTCGCATCGGCGAGTGCCTGCAGTTTCGCGACTTGCTCGCGCAGCATCGCAACACGTTCTTCTTGCCGAGCCACCGACGCCCAAACCGGCGCGACGACCAAAACAAACACGACCACGGCCGTGAGCGCCAACAGACCCAGAGCCAACCAACGTTGCTGTGACGGCGAAAGGGTGATCCTCATGGTGCGGCCCCCTCGAGCTGCATCGCGATCTCGAACCGCTCGACCCCAGTTCCGCTCGACCGCACCACTGGCGAGACAAATTTCGCATTTTTGAACGACGTGGCATTCTCCAGAACACCGATCAAATCTGGGGCGCTCTTGGCGATGCCCGAAAGCTGCACCGCATTGCCTTCGATCTTCAGGTCAAGGATCTGCACGTTATCGGGCAACAAACGCGTCAGCTGATCTATGACATTTAAGACAGCCGCCGGATCATGAGCGTTCGCGCGGGCGATCGGCACGATCATCCCCTCGATGTCTTGGCGCAATGCTGCGCCGTGCTCAGCCGCCGGCCGAAGCGCCGCAACGCGCGCTTCCCATGACCGAATGTCGCCCTCGCCCGCCTGCCCCCACGCCGTGACCGCTAAGCCCCAAATCACTGCCGCCGCCGTCGCAAGCCCCGCATTCAAGACGCGGCCGCGGCGCACGTCATCGGCACCCGGCGGCTCGCCAAGCGCGAAGCCCTGGCCGACACCGTTGTCGCCTTCGACATCCACGCCTGCAGGGCTCAGCCCGAGCGCGCGCAGCCGCAACTCGACTGGGCGCACTCGCACCAGCGGCACGATCGCGACATCGACATGCATCGCGCCCTTCTCGGCGTTGTAGCCCGCGATACGCGTGGCCGTGCGAACCGCATCCGCCTTGAACGGCGACAACCGATCGACTTGCAACTCCACCGCCTGGCGCGCATTCGCCAGCGTCATCTGCGGCAACTCCAGACGCCGCGTAATCACGAATTCCCGCGGCAACAAAAGCTGCAACCGCGACAGCGGCGCACCGTTCGCCGCATGCAGGATGTGCTCAGCTAAGTCCGCGTCGCTCAGCGACGTGTCGAGCGGCACCGCTGCAGCGTCCGGCCCCGGCCGTAAAAACCACCGGTCCGCTCGCGCATAAAGCGTCGCTTGCCGCGGGGCACTCGCCGCCTCCTGCCGCCACGGCAGCAACGCGCGCAACTCGCCGCCCCACCAGGCGAAGAACCTGCCGGCCATAGCCGGCAGGTCGGAAGCTTTCGCCGGCGCGCCAAGATCAATGGTGATCGGCTCACGCATGCGGACACCCGAACGTATCGGGATTGTACAGGCAGAGCGGATCCTGCGTGATGCGCGTGCGCACAACAAGCGGCGGCCAATGCTGCGCGGACTTTGCGGGAAACGCAGCGCGGATGGTCACAAGCCGTGGCGCCCCCGATTGATCCATCCAACGATCCGTCCAGCGCAATGCCGAACCTTCACGGGCCGCGTACGAAATCTCGATCGATGAAGCGCCGGTGATTAGCGCTTGCGTTCGCGCCGGCGCCGCTTTGTTCGCGCCTTGCCACGAGAGCAGCAATTGCTGCGCCCCAGGCTCGCCTTCAACCCGCAAGTCAAAGCGCGTTAAACCTTCCGCGCCGAACGCCGAAGGTGCCGCCGCTGTGAACGACAACGTGCCCGCCGTGCCGCGAAAAAGATCGAGATCGACCGCAAACGTCGGGTCAAGCTCGCGCGGCATCGCCCGTTGCAGCAACGTACGCAGCACGTTCTGCGCGCCCTGAACGCGCTCCACCGCCTCAACCCTCGCGTCGCTCACCTCCCACGCGCGCGCGCCGAAGCGAACGCCGCCCGATATCGCGACCGCGATGAACCCAAGCAACGCCAGCGCGATCACGAGCTCGAGCAGCGAGTACCCCCTCATGGCGCACCTCGCCCGGCTTCGAGCAATACCATACGCTCGATCGCGATCCCGTGCGCCCGCCCTGGCCACGTCACTGTCAGCCGGATCTTCGCCAACTGCGCCGCCGTCGACACCACACCGAGCCGCCAACCGAACGTCGTGCCCACAACCGTTCCCTCGCGCACGTCCGGCAAACGCCTCAGCGCAACGACGCTATCCAACTGCGACTGCGCGATCAGCACCGCCTCTTCGATCTCGGCCGCCCGATCGAACGTGCGAAATCCCGTTCCGATCGCCTCATAAAGCGCAACAAGCATCACCGCGAGCACCGCGAGCGCGACCAAGGACTCCATGATGGTGAAACCGCGCTGGCGGCTCATCGTGCCGCCTCCGACATCGGACGCCCGGTGAGCGGCTCGGCGGTCACGGACATTTCCGCGTCGCCTCGCATAATCTGAAGCGTGCCCGAAATCGTGCCGTCCCACGCGATGACAAGGCCCCGTGTGCGCACCGCTGTGCCCGGCGTCAGCGCAATCGTCTCGCCGCTCGACACTGCAATCTCGTTCGCAGCACCGCCAGATGCGCTGAGCGAAAGATCCGCCTGCTGGTCCAGCGCTTCCTCGCGCAATCGCCTGAGCGCCGTCATCACAGTCCGCGCGTCCGAGCGAAGCGTCATGCGCTCGACGGACGCCTGCACCGTCGGCGTCGCGACCACGATCACCAACGCCATGATGCCCAGCACCACGATCAACTCGAGAAGCGAATACCCCCGGTTCATAGCGCAATCTCGTTTGCAGCCAGAATGCCGCTCACGACCCCGCTCATGATCCCGGCTACCACAAGACCCAAAACGATCGTCACCGCCGGC
>JANLXP010000896.1:0-1439 GCA_031365165.1 Alphaproteobacteria bacterium | reverse complement strand
TAATAGGGGCGATGGGCTCGATCCACCTCTCACCCCTCGCCGATCTTGCACGCGAACTCGCGCGTGCCGGCGGCCTGCGCGACTTTGTCGAAACCGGCACCTTCATCGGCCACGCCATCAGCTGGGCTTCCCGCACATTTGAGCGTGTCTGGACGGTGGAGCTGAATCCGCAATTTCTTACGCAAGCCAAGGCCGCCAATCCTGAGCTTTCGAACGTCACCTACTTGGAAGGCGACTCGGCGAGCGAGTTGCCGAAAATCGTGGCCAAACTTCCGGGCTCAGCGCTTTTCTGGCTCGACGCGCACGCCGGTGCAGGTTACTTCGCCGATCGCGACATCTGCCCGCTCGTTCAGGAATTGGAGACCGTTCTCGCCTCGAATTACGAGCACTGCATCATCGTCGACGATGCACGCGCGTTCCTGGCCCCGCCGCCACCGCCGTTCGACTACCGGAAATGGCCGTCCCTCGATCAAATTTTCGCGGCCGTCGCGAAACGCCCTGGCTACAATATCGTGGCAATTGCAGACGTCCTAATCATTGTGCCTGAAAAGCACCGTGGGCTAGTCGCGCAGTTCTGCTTTGCTATCCGGCCTAAAATTTGATCCATTTCCCTGACAAACTGTCAGCGCGCCAGCCAAGGGCGCGCGGAGGAAACGCATGCGCCGTTTAGTGGGTGTTCTACTCGCCGCCGCCATTGTCGGCATCTGGGCCGGTCTTGCCGTCGGCGCCGACAAACCAAAAGCGCCTGACGCGCCGAAATCGCGCGACGATTGGCCGACCGAGAAGGTGATTGTCATCGGGCGCCGCGGCAACCCGATCGACTGGTTCGTCAACCACACGTTTCGCGGCATGGAAGGCTTCGCCGACGGCTCCGCGCCGCCGGGCGTCGAGTCGCGCAGTGAATATCCGTTCCAAATTTACTATGCCGCGAACGGAAAGCTGGAAGCGCGCTTTCGCCGCCTCGGCTCGCGCACTCCGCACGGTGAAATCGTCGAACTCGACTATGTCGAGTCTGGCACCTGGCGCATCAACGAAGAGGGCGACCTGTGCCAGACGATCCCAAAAGTTGGTTGGGGCACGGAGGTTTGCTACTGGTTCGATCGCAGGGGCAGCCGCATGGCGCTCTACTATACGGCCTGTGGCGCCTTTAGCCGCTGCTACATAGGCCGCCTAGGCCCCGAAGGCGAAATCGTCCCCGGTAAGCAATTTACCAGATAATTTCTGGCTTCAGCGCAGCTAACTTGCCGCTCACGATCCTCGTGCTAGGATCGCGGCCAACTGTAATCGAAGGCGTGAGTGCGGCTCGTACGAGCCACGCACCGGCCGACAAAGTGAGTTTGCCCCGTGGCGCACGGATCGCGTGGGGCGCCGTATGGGGTGAGTAGCCCCGTGGCCGCGCAAGAAGCGGCCAAGAGTGACACGATGCCGGAACGTCCCCG
>JANLXP010000868.1:0-1134 GCA_031365165.1 Alphaproteobacteria bacterium | reverse complement strand
TTCGTATCTTCGTGTGCGAATTTCTTTGCAGCGATGGCAACGACCTGGGTGGCCGGGTCGAGCCCGGCCATGACGACTCTTTTTAGTTGTTACGCGCGAGCCGCGGTTGGTTCGTCGGTGAGTGGGTGTTTTAGGCGCGAGAGCATTTCTTTGGGACAGATTTGCCAGAATTGGTCGCGGGTTACTTCCCATTGTTGGAGGATGCGTTTGGCGTGGCGCGAGCCCGTCTCCGTCACGTGTTCTTCGATGAGGGCTGCCAGGGTTTGTTCCCAGTAGGCCGACTTCAGGCGTTGGGAGACGACGCTGTCTTCGTTGAGTTTGATGGGCAGATCGTTTTTCGGGTCGAAGACGAAGGCCATGCCGCCGGTCATGCCGGCTGCGAAGTTTTCGCCGACGCTCCCTAAGATCACCGCGACGCCGCCGGTCATGTATTCGACGCCGTTCGAGCCGCAGCCTTCGACCACGGTGAGCGCGCCGGAGTTTCTGACCGCGAAGCGTTCGCCCGCTTGGCCGGCTGCGAACAGTTTGCCGGCGGTGGCGCCGTACAAGACGGTGTTGCCGATGATGACGTTTTGTTCGCTCTCGAGCGGGCTTGAGACCATCGGGCGGACCACGATGGTGGCGCCCGAGAGGCCTTTGCCGACGTAGTCGTTCGCGTCGCCGAAGAGTTTCAGCTTCACGCCCTGCACCGCGAAGGCGCCCAGCGACTGTCCGGCCGAGCCGCGCAGGTCGAGCGTCAGTTGGCCGGGGTTCAGGCCCTTCATGCCGTATTTCTTCACGATGTGGTGCGAGACGCGCGTGCCGATCGCGCGCATCGTGTTGCGCACGGTGTACATCAGCTGCATCTTCTCGCCGTCTTCCAGCAGGCGCGTCGCGTCCTTCACGATTTCCTTGTCCAGCGTGTCGGGCACTTCGTTGCGGCCTTCGATCGTGCAGTAGCGCGGGTTCGGGCCGGGGTCCGCCTGCACGAGCAGCGGGTTCAGGTCCAGATCGTCGAGGTCGTGCGCGCCGCGGTTCACTTGCGTCAGAAGATCCGTGCGGCCGATCACCTCTTTCAGCGAGCGGAAGCCCAAGGCCGCCAGGATCTCGCGCACTTCTTCGGCGATGAAGCTCATCAGGTTCACGACTTTCTCG
>JANLXP010000865.1:0-2704 GCA_031365165.1 Alphaproteobacteria bacterium | reverse complement strand
ACGGTTCGCGCGCCTTTGCGTTCGAGCAGCGCGTTCGTTGCGACCGTGGTTCCCATATGGACTTCCGCGATTTCCGCTTGCGGCAGCTCCGCGTCTTGCGCGAGACCCAGCAAACGCCTAATTCCTTCGATCGCCGCGTCGTCGTAATGTTCGGCGCTTTCGGAGAGAAGTTTGGTGGCGCTGAGCTGGCCGTCAGGTCCCATTGCTACGAGATCGGTGAACGTGCCGCCGCGGTCGATCCAGATGTGCCAGCGGCCGCGCGTCATATGTTCGCCTCAATTTCTTCGAAAGAAGCGGGCGCGTTCGATGAAGCGCTCAACTGGGATGGGTTGATCATGTCGGTCTGGGGCAAAATTGCAGGCGTCGCGGCGGGGCTTGCGATCGGCGGGCCGTTGGGCGCGCTGCTCGGCGGGTTGGCCGGACATATGCTGATCGATCGCGAGGGACGGCGGCGGCGCGACGACGAAAGACGCGACGATCGCGACGACCGAAGCATCCGCGACCGCGACCAGGTGGCGTTCACGATCGGCGTCATTGCGCTGGCGGCGAAGCTCGCCAAGGCCGACGGCACCGTGACGCGGGACGAGGTCGAAATCTTCAAGCGGGTTTTCCCTGTGCCGCGCGAGGAAGAGGCCAATGTGGGGCATTTGTTCAATCTCGCCAAGCAGGACGTTGCCGGGTTCGATTCCTACGCCAAACAGCTTGCCTCGCTGTTCCGTTCGCGGCCGGGCGTCTTGGAAGATCTGCTCGACAGCTTGTTCTTGATCGCGAAGGCGGACAACAGTCTGCATCCGGCCGAGCTTGAGTACCTGAAGCACGTTGGGCAGATCTTCGGGTTTTCGGCGGCTCAGTTCGAGCGCATCCGTGCGTCGCATTTCGGACTGGATCGCGAGGACCCTTACGTCATTCTGGGCGCTGATCGTGCTGCGTCGGACGACGACCTGAAGCGCGCCTACCATCAGCTCGTGCGCGAGAACCATCCGGACAGCTTGATCGCGCGCGGCGTGCCAGAAGAGTTCGTGCGCTTGGCGACGGAAAAGCTCGCTGCGATTAACGGCGCCTATGAGGCGATCAAGAAAGAGCGCGGGATCGTTTGATGGCGGATGAAATCAATTCGCCGGCGGTCGCAACGCTCGGCAAGAAGACCCTGGCGAGCGATGCCGAGCGCGGGTACGTGAAGGCGTCGTTCGTGGCGGGCGAGACGTTCGTCAATCGCGGCGGGCGGGTCTTCGGCGGGTTTCTGGCCGCGATGCTGGACTCGCTGTGCGGGCACGCCGTTCGCATGACGCATCGCGAGCCGAATACGCCGCAGGTGACGCTCGAGCTCAAGACCTCGTTCATCGGCCGCGCCGATGTCGGTACGCTGATCGGCGAAGGGTGGGTGCGCCATCGCGGCAAGTCGATTGCGTTTGCCGAGGCCGAGTTGCGCAACGAAGCGGGCGAGCTTGTGGCGAAAGCCAGCGCGACGCTGAAGGTGGGTGCATGAACATCGTCGAGCGGCCATCGCCGAACTTCAACGAGCGCGTTGGCGTGAGCGGGCCAGACATCCTGATCATGCACTACACGGGCATGCAATCTTGCGCGGCCGCGGTGACGCGGCTCACCGATGCGGCGTCGCGGGTCAGTTCGCATTACACGGTCGATGAGGACGGCACGATCTACCGGCATGTCGCCGAGGCGTTGCGCGCTTGGCATGCGGGCGTGTCGCACTGGCGGGGCGAGACCGATATCAATTCGCGCTCGGTCGGGATCGAGATCGTCAATCCGGGTCACGAGTTCGGGTATCGCGCGTTTCCGGCGGCGCAGATCGACGCGGTGATGCAACTGAGCCAAGGCATTGTCGCGCGGCACAAGATTCCGGCGCGCAACGTGATCGGGCATTCGGATATTGCACCTGGGCGGAAGACCGATCCCGGCGAGCTCTTTCCATGGAAGCAGTTTGCCGACGCGGGGCTTGGCGTTTGGGTTGACGCGAAGGCTGGGCGTGAAGCGTCGCTCGCGCGTCCCGATGTGGGTGCGCGCGTCGGCGAGCTGCAGGCCGCTCTTGTTCGCTATGGTTACGGGCTTGAGATCACGAGCGTGTACGACGAGCCGACCGAGCTCGTGGTTAGCGCGTTTCAGCGGCACTTCCGGCCGTCGTTGTTCGACGGCGTCGCCGATGCCGAGACGCAAAGCATCCTGCGTGCGCTGAATGACGCGCTTGACGCGGTCGCTTGAGTGGACGTTTATCCGCGCTGAGCCAGAGGGCTGGATGATCGCTGAGGCGCAAACCTTGGAGGAAAGTCCGGGCTCCACGGAAACATAGCGCCGGGTAACGCCCGGCGGGGGCGACCCCAGGGATAGCGCCACAGAGATCAGACCGCCGCGTTCGCGCGGTAAGGGTGAAACGGTGCGGTAAGAGCGCACCGCGCTTTCGGCAACGAGAGCGGCACGGCAAGCCCCGCTAGGAGCAAGACCAAATAGGGATGGCAAATGAGCTGTTTCCGGCTCGTCATCCGGGTAGGTCGCGCGAGGCGTCCGGCGACGGACGTCCCAGAGGAATGGTCATCCAACCCGTAAGGGTGGACAGAACCCGGCTTATAGGCCCTCTGGCTCTTCAATTAACCAGATGTTGACGATTGGCCGATGGCCCCCACGAGATGTGGATTGTGGTTCCGGAAAGTCGCCTAATTACTTGAATTTGTTTGCCTCTCACGTTGACGCC
>JANLXP010000845.1:0-7341 GCA_031365165.1 Alphaproteobacteria bacterium | reverse complement strand
TCCGACGCGCACCTCGCGCACGACAAGCGTCTCGAACTGTTCAGGATCGACTACAAAGAGGTCTCTAAGCTCTACAAGATGAGCATCGACGAGGCGTATGAACGCTTCCGCGATCTCGAACTGAACGACACGTCAAACGGCATACAGATCCAGATCTACGACGACAGCGCGGCGCTCTCCATTCCTTACTGGCACAGCGGCGACGCCGCACGCCGCGTACTCGAACAGGCGTGGAGCGCGATCGAAATCATCTGCCGCGAAACCGGTTATGAGGTGTTCGACCCTCAACTCGATCGCGTGATCGACGTTAACGCTTTCGCGGACGTGCTCGAAACATACGCTGGCGCAACGGCACGTATGGAAGCGATGGTCGGCCGCGAGACGAAGAAACCGTGGTGGAAGTGCTGGTGACGCGCGTTAACGCGTCCATACGAACCGTCGCGTCGTTGCAAATACCCCACGCCGCTCGCTTACGTTGAACAGACCCCCGTTCGGCGTAAACGAATCAGTTATCTTTCGAATCATGATCACGTCGTTCAGCCGCTTGTTTCGGCAGATTTTTGGGGGATCGCAGGCGCAGCCGGCAACGGAGGCGCTGTCGCGTGACATTGTGGCGGATGCAGAGGCTCGCGTAGCGGCCGAACACCGCGAAAGCTTAAAGCGCGCGATGGAGGTGGCGTTTTCGAC
The DNA here is from genome assembly GCA_031365165.1 of Alphaproteobacteria bacterium. Classification (GTDB taxonomy): domain Bacteria; phylum Pseudomonadota; class Alphaproteobacteria; order Micropepsales; family Micropepsaceae; genus SZUA-430. The sequence continues at coordinate 6,654 of JANLXP010000845.1, read as the reverse complement.
GCCCACCGCCGCGCCCGAGGAGCACGAAGAGGCGCCGCCACCGGTGCTCGAGCTGCAAGCTGCAGCCGAGCAAGTGGCCGCCGAAATCGTAGCCCTTGAGGCGGAGCACGAGGCGGAGCCTCTGGCCGAAGCCGAAGAGATCGAAGACGTGGTCGCAGAACAGGTGACGTTCGTCGCCGAAGCACCTGCGCCCTACGTCACCGAACATCCGCCCGCGATCGAACTCGCCGAGGTGGAGGAACAACGCGAGCACGACATCGAGATCCTGCAATGGGACATCGGCCTGCTGGCGGAAGAGACACCAGAACTTGAGCTGCCTGTCGTCGAAGAACAGGCCGCGAGTGCAGAAACTGACGCGGATGCCGAGATCGAGGTCGAAGAAGAAGCCTTAGGCCCGCCCGTGATGGAAGAGGAAACGCCTGAAGTCGCCGAAGCCGCGCCGAAAGCAAAGCGCGCCAAGAAGGCGAAAGCGCCTGCAAAGAAAAAGACAGCGACGAAGAAAAAGGCCGCGCCGAAGAAGTCGGCCGACCTGCCGGACGATGTCGTCTGGCTCTCCGACGCGATCGCTTTCAGCCTTAAAGGCGAGTGGGCGAACGTCTGGACACCGCCTGAAGATGCAAGCGGCGCCGAACGCCTGGAAGTCTTCCGCGAAAAGGCGGCCGGCGGCGATCTCCCGATCTGGGGCTGCCCCGAAGGCACGGAGACGTGGGAACTCGTCAAAGCCGCTTACTGGAAGACGGGCTTCGTCGATCCGCTGTCGTTCCTGATGGGCCGCGAAAACGTCGCGACCGAGCCCAAGGCCAGCAAGGCGAAGAAGCCGGTCAAATATGTCGCCCTCAAAGTGGCCCAAGCCGACATCGAAGCGCTCTGGCCGCCATCCACCGAAGCGGTCCGCGACGCCGCCTAAAAACCATCGCAGCGCCGCGTGCAACAATAGTGCACGCGGCGGTCTGCAAAAATAGTTCCGTACGCTGAAGAATTGGGCATCGCTGCTCGGTCACCGCCATCCACGCAGACGATCGTGTCCACCCGCTGCAAATACACCGCGTTTCTACTTGCCCGGCGCATTCCTCAACTGCCGGACTCTTGCGCCGCGTCGTCGCCGCGCTGCTGCACTTACGAATCACGCAACCGCAGTAGCAGGCACCACGCCGCACACACGAACACGCTGCGCACGCGCGTAGCCGTAATTGCAGCGCGTCACGCGGGCCGCGCGTAACGCCAATCCGAAACGCACCCGTACACTTTTTCAAACAACGAACGATTCGCGGGGGCGATAAAGAGGCCGGTACAGGCTTCAAGCCCCACGCGTAACGACAAAAACGAATGCTGGGGTGTCTCGATGAATACGAAGCGCGCGATTATCGCGTCGATAATGTCGTTGTTCGCGGCATTGCCCGCCGCTGCCACCGAGGGCTGGTATCTCAGCGCCGAAGGCGGCGGCAGCTGGGTCAAGGAGTGGGAGCAGCTCCGAACGCTCCAAACCTATTGCGGCCCCGACTTCAAAGAAGCGCTCGCCGAATTCGACACCGGTTGGGCAGCCTTCGGCGCCGGCGGCTTCGGCATCGACAATTGGCGCATTGAAGCTGAAGGCGGCTACCGCCAAAACGATCTGCAAGGCTACGTCTTGAAATGGCGCGGCCCGAAGGCGGACGGGGAAGGCGAGCTCACCGAAATCTCCGCGATGCTGAACGTGCTCTACGACGTGCCGCTGTTCGATCGCCTATCGCTCTCGATCGGCCTCGGCGCGGGCGCCGATTACGCGACAGTGAAAATGGACACCAGCTGGGGCCCGGTCGACGAAAGCGACTGGCACTTCGCGTACCAAGGCATCGCGGGCCTGAACTACGCGATAACCGATCTAACCGTGGTGTTCGTCAACTATCGCTACGCGAACATTCGCGACATCAATCTCGAACCCGCCGCGAACTATTCGATCGACGGCGGGGACTTCGAGAAGCATGCGGCGACCGCGGGTGTGCGTTTCGCGCTCGCGGGTCCCGCGGCTGCAGAACCACCACCGGCGCCAACGAAGCCGCAACCGATGCCGCTCGAACGCGAATTCATCGTCTTCTTCGGCTTCAATCGCTCGGACCTGACACCCCAAGCGCTGTCGACGATCAGGAAGGCCGTGGGATCGGTACGCGACTCCGGGTCCGCCGCAATCCGCGTCGTCGGTCACGCCGACCGTGCCGGTTCCGTCTCTTACAACAAGGCGCTGTCGCTACGCCGCGCGCAATCAGTGAAGAAGGCCCTCATCGGCGAAGGCATAGCCGGAAACACGATCTCGATCTCCGGCCGCGGCGAAAGCGAACCCGCCGTCCCAACCGCCGACGGCATCCGCGAACCCCAAAACCGCCGGGTGCACATCTCGTTCTGAGTATCGATCGTCATGGCTGGGCCAAGCCCAGCCATGATGTGATCCGCTTACTGCACTGGCGGCGTCGCCGGAGCCGGCGTCTCGGTCGGCGCAGCAGGAGCCGCCTCGACAGGGGCCGGCGCAGGTGCTGCGGCCGGCGGCGGTGGTGCGTCGCTCGAGAACATGTCCGTCAGCACGTACCATTTGCTGGAGCGCTTCGTCCAAGTGACGACCGACTTGCCCGTCTCCGTCTGCCCGCCGCCGCTGAATTTGTACGTCCCGATGTCCACCGCGAGATCGCCGCTCTTAGCGAACACGAACGTCTCGGTCTCGAACGTGAGCGCCACCTCAGGGATCGCCATGAACGCGGCCCAGCCCTTCTCGACCGCCTCGCGCCCAACGGCCTTCGGCGCGTTCGGCGGCAGCATCTGCCCATCCTCGGCATAGATCGCTGCAATGGCCTTGGGGTCTTTGGCCGCGATCGCCGCGAGCCAAGCCTTGTTGGTGTCACGAATTGCCGCCTCATCCGTCGCGCTGGACGGCGAACACGCGTTCAGCACGCACGCCACGAGCAGCATTGCCGCAAACTTCGTCGCTTTCATTTGAGCCTCCATGGAAAAGGTCAGGTGGGCAGGGGCTGAACCGCCGCTCCCCGCGTCCCGAAACCGCGGTTCCGTAGCATAGGAAACAACGGCTTGCGAGCAGCGCTCGAAGTGCCGGGAAGAAAAACGGACCCCTCTCCGTTGTACTTGTATGAGACAGCACAAATGGATTGCCGACGTGAATGGCGGGACCTGCCAGACGTGCGGCGGCGACTTCTGGAAGACGCGTGGTGAACCCTGCAAGGGCGGCTTGTTCGCACGCTGGTGGCAAACGCTCGGTGATTTCTTCAGCCGGATGTGGCGCAGCACGTCGGACCAGTCCCGCTAAACCGGCCACGACCGTGAACAATTGATGTCTGAGAACATCGGCATAATCGCGGGAAATGTTGGTCGGAGAGAGAGGATTTGAACCTCCGGCCCCTGCCTCCCGAAAGCAGTGCTCTACCAGGCTGAGCTACTCTCCGAACCGTTGCGCGTTAGGCACTCAAGGCTGTTTGTCGCAGCCCGCTCCCTTGCGCGGAAGGGGCGGACTTATACAGGCTGGTCAGGGGTCGGGCAAGGCGGCAAGATAGGCCCCAAGAACACCTTAATAACGTGGGGGCGGATCGCCATGCGGTACGTGTTGGTTGGTGTCCTGGCATTGATTTTATTGGCCGTGGGCTACGTGCTCCTGTGGCCCGTGAACTTCGAGCCGGAAGAAGTACCCGTCGGTCCGAACGCGGGTTTCGTCGGTCCGTTCGCTCAAAACACGGCGCTGCGCAACATCCATTATCTCGGTGAGGCGATGGGCATGGGGCCCGAAGACGTCACCGTGAAGGATGGCTACGCCTACACCGGCCTCGCCGACGGCAGCGTCGTCCGTATACGGATCGATGGCCTGACGCCGACCGGTCCCGCACCCGTGCCGGTGATGCCCGGCACGCCGATCCCCACCGGAGGCGCGAAGGAAAGCATCGCCAACACCGCCGGCCGCCCGCTTGGCCTGCAACACGATCCGTTTGGCAATCTCGTCGTAGCCGATGCTAAGCGCGGGCTGCTCGTGATCACGCAAACCGGACAAATCTTCCCGCAAGCCCAGCGCTTCGAGGGCCGGCCGATCGCCTTCGCCGATGATCTCGACATCGCCAAAGACGGCACGATCTATTTCACCGAAGCCTCGATGCGTCACGGCATCGACGACTTCGCGCTCGACATCTACGAGGGCAAGGCGACCGGCCGCTTGTTCTCGTTCGATCCGCGCTCCGGCCAGCTAATCAAACGACTGGAGAACCTCGCCTTCGCGAACGGCGTGGCGCTCGGGCCCGACGAAGAGTATGTGCTCGTCAACGAAACCGCCGCCCATCGCATCACCCGCTATTGGCTGAAAGGCGCAAAGCAAGGCCAGACCGACCGCTTCGCCGAGAACCTACCGGGCTATCCCGATAACCTCTCGTTCAACGGCCGTGACCTGTTTTGGGTGGCGCTCGCCGGACCGCGCATCAAGCTCTTGGAGGAGCAATACAAGAGCCCGTTCACGCGCAAAGTGATGTTCCGCCTCTATTCGATCGGCCTCGCTGCCTTGCCCGTGACGCCGGAACCCTACGGCTGCGTCGTGGCGATCAACCTGCAAGGCCAGGTCGTCGCGACACTGCAAGATCCCGGGGGACGCACGATCAACACGGTGACCAGCGTGCACGAAAAGGACGGCCTGCTTTATCTTGGCAGCCTCGCAACCGACCGCATTGCCACGATCGCAGTTCCGCCGCAGCTACTGCAGCCGCACTAGATCGTCCGGCGTATTGACGTTCGCAAACGGCGCCGCGTCGGCGAACGCAACGCCGCGCGCGCCCGCCGCAACAAGCGCGGCATCGGTTCGCGGAATTTTCTCCGCGTCTAACGTGCTCAACAACGGCGCAAGCAACGTACGCTCAAGCACAGCGACCAGCGCCTCCGGCCCACGCGGCGAGAGCGCATAAACGCTGCCGCTCTCACGCATCAGCGCACGAAACACATCGGCATCGAGCAGCGGCATATCGCACGGCGCGAACGCAACGCGGCTTCCCTCGGGCGCCGCTGCAAGTCCGGCAACGATCCCCGCAAGCGGGCCCTTACCTGCATGCACTGCAGACGCATGTATGACGGACAACCCCAACGCGTCATAGCCCACCGCCGGCGGGGCCTCGATCAAAACGCGGTCGCATACGCTTGCAAGAGTATCCGCGGCCCTCAACGCCATCGCCCGCCCGCGGAACAGCTGAAGCCCTTTCAGCTGACCGCCGAAGCGCGCACTAACGCCGCCCGCCAACACGACGCCGACGGTCATTTCTTCAAGAGCGCAATCGCGCTTCGCACCAGCGGGTCCATCCCCGCGCCGCCTTGATCGAGATGCGCAACGATGTCCGCGCGCATGCCGGGATCCCAAAACTTCTTTAGATGGTCCGCGATCGCCGCAGGCGCCGCCGCCTCGCCCTGCGACTTGAAGAAGAGGCCGATCTGGTTCGCCATCATGGTGAGCTTGTCAGCCCGCATCGACGCGCTCCGCATGCGTGAAGACCTCAAGCCCGTCGTCGCGCACGATGCCAACGAGCGTAATCCCCGCCGCCTCAGCCTCGCGCAAAGCCAGCGCCGTCGGCGCCGATATTGCCGCAAGCACGGACGCCCCCATCCGCGCCGCCTTCTGCACGAGCTCAACCGAGATCCGGCTCGTCATCAAGATCGCGCCGTCGCTGGCCTTGCGCCCGCCCTTGACCAAGGCGCCCGCCAACTTGTCGAGCGCATTGTGCCGCCCGACGTCTTCGCGCACCGCGACAATCCCTTCGCCCGGCACAAACAAGGCGGCGGCGTGCACCGCACGCGTCTCGCGGTTCAGCGTCTGCAGCGGCGCCAGCGCTTGCATCGCAGCGATGATGCCGGCAGGCGACACCGTCACATTCGCGGTCACGCGCGGTAACGCCGGCAGCGCCGCCTCGATACTCTCAACACCGCACAAGCCGCAGCCCACGGGCCCGGCCCGGTGCCGCCGCCGCGTCACCAGCGCGTGCGCATTGCCCGTGCGCAAGGTCATCCGAAGCTCGATCCCGTGCTCGACCTCGACGATCGCAAGCTCGCCGATCTCCTCGCTCGAGTTAACAACCCCATCGTTCAACGAAAACCCGAGCGCGAAGTCTTGCAGGTCGCCGGGCGTTGCCATCATCACGGCCTCCGTGCCGCCGTCGTAAACAAACGCCACCGGCACCTCAGCCGCCACGACGCGCGCGCCCTGCGTCGTGTCCGGCCCGCGCCAAGCGATCGTCTCGATCGGAAGCGACGCCTTCAAAGTCATTCGCCCGCTGCCGGTTCGGCGATGCGGCGATTCTTGGCACTCATCGCCGCGTAGTCTTGCTGCCAACCGCTAGGCCCGTTCGACGGCGAGACCTGCGCCGCGGTGACCTTGTACTCGGGGCAGTTCGTGGCCCAGTCGGAGAACTCCGTCGTCACCACGTTCGTCTGCGTGCTCGCATGATGGAATGTCGTGTAGACGACGCCCGGCGCCACGCGGTCGGTTAAGACCGCGCGCAAGGCTGTCTCGCCCTCGCGGCTCGCAAGCTTCACCCAGTCGCCGTCCTTGATCCCGCGCACTTCCGCATCGTGCGGATGAATCTCAAGCACGTCTTCCGCGTGCCACACGACGTTCGCCGTGCGCCGCGTTTGAATGCCGATATTGTACTGGCTCAA
>JANLXP010000834.1:0-2059 GCA_031365165.1 Alphaproteobacteria bacterium | reverse complement strand
GCGGGGGCGTCCAGCGGCTTCGGCGGCGGCAGATTCAGTGGGTCGGGTAGGACGTCCGCGAGGGCCGCGGCTTGTGTCATGATGAAAATGGTCGCGCTCAATGCCAACGGCCGCAATTGCATTTTCGGAAAGCTCCTATGTCCCTAGAGACATCTGACCCTATTTCGGGGCATAAGCAAAGCGAGCTTTGCTGACGGAGATTGGTTCCATGGTGCGCAGACTTGTCGCGTTTCTGATTGCAGCTTTGACGATGGCGGTGTTGGGTGCCGTCGCGCATTCGCTGTTCGTGCAGGAGGCGTGGCTTTCAGCAGCGTCGCAAGCGGACGGCGGGACGCCTGCTGCGCTATCGATCGGCGACCGGCTCGGTTGGATTTGGCACGACATCATCAACATGGAAGTTGGTGCCGCGGCCAACGCACCGCCATACGGCGTGCTTGCGGGCGTTGCTTTGTTGATCGCGTTCCTCGCGGCCGGACTGGTTTCCCGGTTCACGGGCATGCGCGAGATCGTCTTTGCGGTTGCAGGCGCGGTTGCGATCTTCGTGCTGTTCACGGCGCTCAGGGCAACGGTCGGGACGGTCGGCGTATTCGGTGCTCGCGGTATGGGAATTGGTGCGCAGATGATGGTGGGTTTGCTCGCCGGTTTTGTGTTTGCGTTTCTCACCCGGCCGCGTGCTGCCTGAATGACCACGCCCAAAACGCCGCGCGGAAAGTTCTTCCAAACGCTGAGGATCGGCGCCGTGTTCGTCGTCGTGTCGCTCCTCGGGTTCGGTTTGGCGCGCTATCTTGAAGAGGGTAAGCGGTTCGACTTTGGGTCTTGGGTCGTCATCGCCGTGCTTGCCATTGCCGTGGTGATCACCGCGGCCATTCGAGCCTTTGCCGCATCGATTAAGAAGTAGCTGGGTTCGAACCATTTTCACGCGCAATCTCAAGCTCTTTCTCGGCTCGCGCTTCGCGGGCACGGTCGCCATGCAGGTGCAGGCGACGGCTGTCGCGTGGCACATCTTCAAGCTGACAAACGATCCGTTCGCGTTGGGACTCGTCGGGCTCGCACAGTTCGTGCCGATGTTTGCTCTCACGCTCTATGCTGGCGACGTCGCGGACCGGTTTGAGCGGCGGCGTATTCTGGCGGCGAGCTATGCGGTGGAAGCGTTCTGCTCACTCATCTTCATTGCACTCACTGCCGGTGGCGTGACGGTCACGTGGCCCTATTTTGCGACGCTTCTTTTGTTCGGGGCGGCGCGGGCGTTTTCGGCACCGGCTTCACAATCGTTCTTGCCGCAGATCGTTTCCGCCGAGGAATTGCCGCGGGCGATCTCGGTGTCGTCGACTGTGTTTCAGGTGGCGGTGATTTCGGGGCCTGCGTTGGGCGGCGCCATTCTGACGCTTGGTGCGAGTGCGGCCTACGCGATTTCGCTTGGCCTGTTCGTTTCGAGCGCGGCGGTCATGTACGCGATCAATGCGGTCGTGCGGCCGCGTATCGAGAGCGGCGGTACGCTCTATGAGCGCGTGCGCGAGGGCATCACCTTCGTGCGGCGGCGGGAGGAGATTTTCGGTGCGATCTCGCTCGATCTCTTCGCCGTGTTGCTCGGTGGTGCGACGGCGTTGTTGCCGTTCTTTGCGAACAATGTGCTGCATGTCGGCGCGCTTGGGTTCGGCATCTTGAAGGCGGGTCCTGCAATCGGCGCGGCTGTCATATCGATCGTGCTGACGGCGATGCCGCTCGGCCGGCATGCTGGGGTCAAGATGTTCGGGTGTGTCGCGATCTTCGGGGTTGCCACGATTGTGTTCGGGCTTTCGGAGAATTTCTATCTGTCGCTCGCGATGCTGATCACGCTCGGCGCGGCTGACATGGTCTCCGTCAACGTGCGCCATTCGTTGACGCAGTTGATCACGCCGGACCACATGCGCGGGCGGGTGAGTGCCGTGAACATGCTCTTCATCGGCGCGTCGAACGAACTCGGCGAGTTCGAGTCCGGCATAACGGCCGCTTGGTGGGGCACGATTCGGGCGGTTGTTGTAGGCGGGGTGGGGACACTCGCCGTCGTTGGACTTTGGGC
>JANLXP010000831.1:0-3472 GCA_031365165.1 Alphaproteobacteria bacterium | reverse complement strand
CACCAAGGCCAAACCGACGCCGCCGCCGCGTTGAGTTCGCTCATGTCGGGCAGCGAGATCAGAAACAGCCACGCGGAAGACGACGATCGCGTTCAAGACCCGTACTCTATCCGCTGCCAGCCGCAGGTGATGGGTGCCTGTCTCGACGCACTGCGCTATACGGCAACGACGCTCGAGATCGAGGCGAACGCGGTCAGCGACAACCCGCTCGTCTTCGCCGACAAAGGCGACATTCTCTCCGGCGGAAACTTCCACGCCGAACCCGTGGCACTCGCGGCCGATCACTTGGCGCTCGTGCTTGCCGAAGTGGGCGCACTCGCCGAACGCCGCATCGCGCTCCTGATCGACAAGAACCTGACGGCGGGCCTGCCGGGCTTCCTTGTGAAAGACGGCGGCCTAAATTCCGGCTTCATGATTGCGCACGTGACGGCGGCAGCGCTCGCCTCCGAAAACAAGTCGCTCGCACATCCGGCCAGCGTCGACTCGCTGCCCACATCTGCCAACCAGGAAGATCACGTCTCGATGGCGACGTTCGCCGCCCGAAGGCTTTCCGACATGCACGCAAACTCCAGCGGCATTATCGGCATCGAGCTGCTCGCCGCCGCGCAAGGCATCGAATTCCGCCGTCCGTTGAAATCGTCGAAGGTGCTGGAAGCCGAACTCGCGGCGATCCGCGAAAAGGTGGCGCCCTACGACAAAGACCGCTTCTTCGCCCCCGACATCGCCGCCGCCCGCGCACTCGTCGACAGTGGACGCTACCGCGCCGCCGTCGACGGCCACATCCACTTGCCCTCAGGAACATGAGCGTCCCACCCACCTTCCATCTCACGCGCGGCCAAGCGCCGCTGATCGTGAGCTTCCCGCACTCGGGCACCTACATCCCGCCCGAGATCGCTGGGCGCATGACGCCGGTCGCGCTCACCACGCCCGACACCGATTGGCACGTGCCAAAACTCTACCCGTTCCTGGACGCGATGGGCGCTAGCCACATCGAGGCAACGCATTCGCGTTACGTCGTCGACCTGAACCGCCCGCCCGACGACCAAGACCTCTACGCCGGTCAAAAGAAAACGGGCCTCGTACCGATCGACACCTTCAAAGGCGAACCGCTCTACCGCGACGGTGAAGCGCTCACAGGCGAGGAAATTGCCGCGCGCCGAATATACTGGCAGCCCTATCACGATGCGCTCGCGCAAGAACTCTCACGCCTCAAAGCAATCCACGGCGCCGTAATCCTTTGGGACGCGCATTCGATCGAAAGCGTCCTGCCCGAATTGTTCGAAGGCCGCTTGCCCGATCTCAACCTCGGCACGTTCGACGGCAAGGCGTGCGACAAAGATATCGCCGAGACGACCTTCGCCGCCGCACAAACAACCGGGTTCGCTGCCGTCCTCAACGCGCGCTTCAAAGGCGGCCACATCACCCGCCACTACGGCGACCGGAAGAAGGGCATCAACGCCATCCAACTCGAAATGGCGCAAAGCATCTACATGGACGAAGGCCCCCCCTTCACCTACCGCCCCGACAAGGCGGGGAAGGTCACCGCCGCCGTCCGCACCATGATCGCCGCCGCGATGGGGACGCTGTGATCACATCCCGGGGACACCGCACCGGGGTCGTGCTATATCCCTTACCCGCATGCGTATGCTTCCAAATCCCGCCGCCGCCTTCGATGCGTTGACGCCCTACATGAAGGCGGCCGTCATCATGGCCGTCTGTGGCGTATTCGGTGTGTTGAGCGGCTTCGTCCTCTACATTGTCTTCACGCATCTCCTGGAGGCTGGCGGCGTCGCCGCAAAACTAACCGGCGTTGCAATTGGTCTCGTGGTCTCCATCGCGATCGCCTGGTTCGCCGACCGCCTCTGGGAAGCAATCGACGATGGCCGCCTCACGATCGGCCAAAGCACACGCCGCACCCTGATCGCGGCCCTTTCGCTCGTCATCGTGTTCGAACTTTCGGCATCAGCCTTCGAAGATCTGGGACGCGCGGTCGTGGGCGATTACGACGGCATCCGCCGCGTTGCAGCCGACATCGCGGGCCGCGACCGCGAGAGTCCCGCCGATGTGATCGCAACGGATCAAGCCGCCACGCTCTTCACGCTCATGCGCGACGAACTGAAGGCGATGCCGAACCCTTGCCCGGAATGCGTGAAGTCGCCGGCGATGCGGCTCGTTGCACTCCTGCCCGACGCAGTGCGCTACCGCGTGTTCTTCACCGAACTGAAGCTCACCGATCAGCAGATCTTTCAGGCGCTCATCGAGCCGCTGAACAAGGCGCTGGTGCGCGGCAACTTAGAGCAGTGCGGCACGAGTGGTGAGCCGCAAGGCGGCAGTGCCGCTTCGCGAATGGTGTGGAGCACGTTCAGCCCGAACACGCCCGAAAACAATGTGCTGCAGATCACGACCTGCCGGGCACAACTCGCCGCCACGCCTGACGCGGAACGCATCCGCCGATTGACGGAGGGTCTGAACGCTTTGCTGGCACGGTACGATCTCTACGACCAAGCAAGCTTCCGCATCACGACCAAGGGCAAACCCCTGGACTTGAGCCCCGCCACGACAGCCCGTCTCGTCGAACAGCGCGAACAATGCGACGCAATCAACGCGACGTTCGGCGCAGGACGCATCATCGGCTGCCTCGCCGCCGCAAAGTCAGGTTTCGCCAAAGCTGGGTCGGGCAAAATCGCACCAGTCGGTGAAATCAGGGCGCTGAACCGCGAACTGCTCGCCACCGCCTTTGGCGAGGGGCTCATAAAGCCGCTTCCAGTCTATTGGTGGGACCTCATCCTGTTGTTCCTGATCTGGAGCACGGCCGCAGTCGTCCTCGGCGTCTATCTCACGATGAGCGTGTTCGGTGACGGCCCTTCGCTCGAGGGCGCCAAGGGCGTGCCGATGCGGGCTTGGGTCGCGCTCCGAGCGATCGCGTTCGCCTCGCTGCTCGCGGCACTCATGCTGATGCTTTCGCGTCTGTTACCGTTCTTGTGGCAGCTCATGTTCGATCCGCAGGCGGTGAGCGCGCCATACCCGATCTTCGCGTTCATTCCCTGGCTTGTGGTGTGGCTCGCAAAAGGTGGAATAGGCTTTGCGATCCCGGGTTGGATCACGTTGCCACTCATGGTCGGCACCGCGTTCTTCGTGCGGTCGAGGGGCGAGGACAAGCCTGACGACAGTCTGTCAACGTTCGCCGGCCTCGCATTGCTTGGAATACTGTTGACCTGCATGGCGCCGGTGATTGGCGGCGTCATCGGTGTGCTCTTCGTCGTCGCCGGCGCGTGGATCGTGCCGGCGTTTGGCCTCGCGTTCATGCTGCCGAATTTGAAACCGGGGGCGAACCTGCCGCAGTGGTGGGGTGCGATCGCGCTCGGCGGCGGCCTTGTGATCGCAGCTTGGGTCGCGGCCCTCGTCACTGATCTCGACGCCGTCTACCGCTGGGCGATTGCCCTCGGCGGCGTAGTCGCGGCGGCAACGGGTT
>JANLXP010000829.1:0-1690 GCA_031365165.1 Alphaproteobacteria bacterium | reverse complement strand
AGAACGCGCGGTGCAACTATTGAAACCTGCGAATGTCGCCATCGATCCCACACGCGGGCGCGATCATGGCGTTTGGTCGCCGCTGATTTTGGCGTGGCCGGACGCGCAAGTGCCGGTCGTGCCGCTTTCGCTCGTTGGCGGTGCGTCACCTCAAACGCACTACGACATCGGGCGCGCGCTGGCGCCGCTACGCGACGAGGGCGTGCTCATCATCGGATCCGGCAGCGCCACGCACAATTTACGGGCGCGGCCGACGCCGGCGCCAGCCGAGTGGGCGACGCAGTTCATCGGCTGGCTTGATGGCGCGTTGGGCGGCGGCGACGATGCGGCGCTTCTCGATTGGAAGCACGCGGCGCCGCATGCCGAGATCAATCACCCGTCGAGCGAACACTTCGATCCGATCTTCGTCGCGCGCGGTGCGGCGGCCGGCGAAGCCAGCACGCCGTTGCACGTGTCCTATGAGTTCGGATCGCTGTCGATGAACGCTTACGCGTTCGGCGCGCTACACTAGGAAATTGATGGCGCGTTTTGGTGGCGCGTGCTCAACCGAGGTGGCGAGCCAGCGATCGCATGAGGCGCGGCCTTCGCGGTGCAGCAGTTCGATCAGGCGGGCGTCGGGGTGGTTTTGGCTGGCGCCGCCGACTTCGTTCATCAGTGCGTCTTCGCAAATTTCGTGCAGACGCAAGTCGGCAAGGCGCCGGCCGAGCGCGCTGCGTTGGGCGCCGCTTTCCGCGGTGACGCGCGTCAACCGTTCGAGTTCGTCGAGTTCGCGTTTCAACGGCGCGTCGAAGACGATGCGGTTGAGCCGCGTTTGGATCTTCGGCGCGGTGACCGGCAAGCCGCGGTCGCTGGCCGGATTTAGGCGCACCAAAACGACATCACGAGAGGTGGTCCCTTCGATCAACGACAGCAGCGGCGGGTTCGACGAATAGCCGCCGTCCCAATAATGGCCGTCGTCGAGTTTCACGGCTTGGCTGATCTGCGGCAGGCAGGCGGACGCGAGCAACACATCGAGCGTCAGCTCCTCGTTCTGGAACAGGCGTGCGGCGCCGGTTTCGGCATTCGTTGCCGCAACAAGCAGGCGAATTGCGCCCGGCGCCCGGAGCGCTTCGGTGTCGACGAATTCGCCTAAGATTTGGCGAAGCGGGTTCACGTCGAGCGGATTGAATTGATAGGGCGAGACCACGCGCGAAAGCATGTCGCGCCATATGGCAGAGGCCGCGAGCTCGAGGTCGCGGCCGAACGCCAGAGCTTCGAGCATCGTGGGCCGGAGCGGGCTCATCCGTGCGACCTGCGCCAGAGCTTGCCAGAACGCGGCGAGCCGCGCGCGTGCGTAGGGAGCGCCACCTTGCGCGTGCGCCGATGCCAAGACCGCTGCGTTGATGGCGCCCGCGCTGGTGCCGCTGATGGCTTCTATGCCCAAACCTTCTTCCAGAGCGCGGTCGAGCACGCCCCACGTGAACGCGCCGTGCGCGCCGCCGCCTTGCAACGCGAGATTGATGCGATGATGTCGCCGGAAACGAAGCACGTATGACCCCCGCTTGACGCTGCCGCCGCCTCGTTGCGGCGGCTTCGCGTCCAGAGCACCCCAGAGAGGGAACCTAACCGAGACCGCAAGGCTTTATCATGTCAGCGGCGCATGAGCGACCACAACGGGCAGGCCGTCAATCTCACGAAGGCTTGCCTTGAC
>JANLXP010000783.1:0-3728 GCA_031365165.1 Alphaproteobacteria bacterium | reverse complement strand
GATTCGAACAAGCGCGACGTATGCTGTTCGAGCTTGAAGACCTTCTTGTTGTAGACGCGCTGACCCTCGAACACGCATGAGCCATAGTGGAGGCCATGCGTGAGAACGTGGGTCGTGGCGTCGCGCCAAGGCACAAGTTTGCCGTCCAGCCAGATATGGCCGTCACGGTCGTCGAAGGGGATCAGCGCCATCGAAGGCTCCAACGTTGGTTAAGCGCGTTTTCGCCAGTATAGCCGTCCCGCTTGCGAGCGGTACAGGGTGGGCTCTATTGTGAGTCGCATATCTGCCATAACCGATATGCATGACCCTCGACCGGGCACTTTCGATGAAGGCTCAGGCGCCACTTCTCTACCTGCGCGAAGAAGAACTGACGGACGGTATGGAGCTGTTCTTCTTTGCGGGGCGCAGCATGGCCGATGCGATGGATAAGCGGCTTGAGGAGCTTGCACTTGGGCATGCGGACTATCGTGCGATGCATTTTGTTGCGCGCCACCCGGGTATGCCGGTGTCGGACTTGCTGAGTATCCTAGGGATCACGAAACAATCGCTCAGCCGGGTTGTTCGCGGGCTGACGCAGGGCGGGTATTTGGTGCAAAGCACGGGCGTTTCGGACCGGCGGCAACGGCTGCTACGCCTGACGGCGAAGGGGCAGTCCGTGGAGGGCGAGTTGTCCGCCCTTCAGCGGGCGCGGTTCGCCAAGGCCTATCGGGAAGCTGGACCGGAAGCCGTGGCCGGGTTCCGGCAGGTGCTGGGCGGTCTTCTGGCGGATACGGAGCGGGCGGGCGTTTTGCGCCTGATTGCGAAGCGATGATGAGCGACGTGAAAGAGGCGCCGAACGGCGACGAAAAGCTGCACCACCTGCTGATCGTCGATGACGACACGCGTATCCGCACGCTGTTGCAACGTTATTTGAGCGAGGCCGGGTATCGGGTTACGGCCGCGAAGGATGCTAGCGAAGCGCGGCAGTTGATGGCGAGCCTCGACTTCGACTTCATCGTGCTCGACGTGATGATGCCGGGCGAGGACGGGTTCTCGCTGACGAAAGCCATACGCGAGACGTCGAACGTGCCGATCCTGCTGCTGACGGCGCGCGGCGAGGCGGGCGATCGCATTGAAGGGTTGGAGCGCGGCGCGGACGACTACCTGCCGAAGCCTTTCGAGCCGCGCGAGTTGCTGCTTCGGATCGCCACGATCTTGCGGCGCGCCGGCCAATCAACAGAAGTCGTGAAGCAGATCATTCAGTTGGGGCTTTGCCGTTTCGATCCCGAGCGTGGCGAGCTTGTGCGTGACGGCAAGCCGGTGAAGCTGACGTCGGCGGAGTTGCAGCTGATGCGCGTGCTTGCTGCAAACCCAGGGCAGACGTTCACGCGAACTGACTTGTCGCAACGCATGGGCGAGGTTCTGGAGCGCACCGTCGACGTGCAAATCACGCGGCTCCGACGCAAGATCGAGAACGATCCGAAGTTGCCGCTCTATCTGCAGACCGTCCGCGGCATCGGCTACGTGCTGATGCCCGATCGCGTGGGGTAGGCGATGTCGCGTGGATGGTTTCGCCGTTCAATGCCGCGTGGATTGTTCGGGCGCTCGCTTGTCATCATCGTGATGCCGGTCGTCGTGCTCCAAGCCGTCGTCACCTATTTGCTTTTCGACCGGCAGTGGGACGCGGTGACGACACGCATCTCACGCGGCGTTGCGGCGCAAATTGCGCTTTTCGTGCAGAGCTACGAGACGTTGGGGCCGGAGAAGTTTGCCACCGAAGCGGCGCGGATTAAGGAGACGTCGTTCGGATTGGCACCTGTCGTTCAGCCGGGTGAGAAGATTCCAGACACCGAGTCGCCTGCCTATGAGGTGCTGAAGCAGACTTTCACGCGCGAGCTTGCCAAGATCACCGGGCGGCCAGTTTGGGTGGATTCGGATTCGCTTGAGGACCAAGTCGATATTCGCATTCAGCTCGACGGGGCGGTGATGCATGTTTTGGCCGACCGAAAGCGGGTCATGTCTACGAACACGCATGTGTGGGTGCTTTGGAGCATGGGCACCGCGTTGATCCTGCTTTCGGTCGCGATTCTGTTTCTGCGCAATCAAATCCGTCCGATCGAGCGGCTGGCCGACGTTGCCGAGGCGTTCGGCAAGGGGCGCGACGTGCCCGACTTCCGCCCGGCGGGGGCAACCGAGGTTCGACGCGCGGGGCTCGCGTTCCTGGATATGAAGGAGCGCATCTCGCGGTTCGTGCAGCAGCGGACGGATATGCTCGCCGGCGTCAGCCACGATTTGCGTACACCGCTCACGCGCATGAAGCTTGAGCTTGCGATGATGAAGGACGATCCGTCGTCCCAGGCGCTGAAGGGCGACTTGGAAGAGATGGAGCATATGCTGGAGGAATATCTCGCGTTCGCGCGCGGCCAAGCCGGCGAGGGCGCCGCCGATACCGACATCGGTCAGCTGGTCCGCGACGTTGCGACAAGCGCGCAGCGGAAGGTTGGAACGAAAGCGCCGAACAAGACGGTCGAGGTTGCGGTCAATGGCGGGCTCGTCGTGGAAGTACGGCCGAACGCGATGCGCCGCTGCGTGACGAACCTGGTCGAAAACGCGCTGCGTTACGGCACGCGCGCGACCGTCAGTGCAAGCCAGCTCAACGATATGGTCGAGATCGCGGTCGACGACGACGGGCCGGGTATTCCCCCCGACCGGCGCGAAGAGGCCTTCCGGCCGTTCCACCGTTTGGAGAGCGGCCGCACGCTGACGCAGGGCGGCGGGGTCGGCTTGGGCCTTGCGATCGCGCGCGACATCGCGCGCGGTCACGGCGGCGATATTACTTTGGGCGAGAGCCAGCTTGGCGGATTGCGCGCCGTTGTGAGGTTACCGGTATGATCATCGTTGTCGGAAGCATCGTCGCCAAGCTGGACACGTTCGCGGAGGTTCAGCGGCTTGGGCTGGAGCATACGCGCCGGTCGCGTACCGAGCCCGGCTGCGTCTCGCACGACATTCATGTCGACTGCGAGAACGCGATGAAGCTCACGTTCATCGAGAAATGGGCCGACGCGGCGACGCTCGCGGCGCATTTCAAGGTCAAAGAGTCGATCGCATTCGTGATGCGCGCGCGTGAACTCAGCGCCTCGCCGCCCGCGATCGAGATTTTTGAAGCGTCGCCGGCGAAAGTTGGTTGAATCGCGCCGATCTAGCCTGCGAAGTCGATCTGAACATCATACTGCGCAGCGAGTTTTTGGAGCCGCGCTGATAGTCTGGCTCGATCGAACCCCTCGCCGCGGAAGATCGAAGCGTCGGCCGTGAACGTAAGCTTCGTTCCATGTCGACCTGCAGCGTCGCCGACAACACTCAACGGTGCCTCCGGTTCGCCAAGCCGGAAACGCATTTGATGCTCTTTGCCGTTTTGCCAAATCACGAGGGTGAGCGAACTCGACAACGCGTTCACAATGCACAAGCTATCGGTGAGACAAGGACTTGGCAGATGAAAGGGTCCGGCGTGCAGATTTGTCATTATCTGTTCCGCGCCTGACGTGCCATATCGGCTTTCTATTGCCGTCGGCAAACCGTGGCCATCGTCGAACACAGTACACGAGCCGTCTGCGTTCAAAACGACGGAGACCTTCGTGGCGTGGCCGGCCAACACCTCGTTGATCGCATGGCCCACTGCATTTTCGACCATTCCGATTGGGTCGGCGCCATCTTCGAACGGCCCGACATACATGCCGGGCCGCTTGCGGATG
>JANLXP010000752.1:0-9987 GCA_031365165.1 Alphaproteobacteria bacterium | reverse complement strand
GCATTGATGCCCGCCGCCGTCGCGTTTTCGGCATCGGCGAGCGTGTTGGCGCCGAAGGCGGTCGCGCCGACCGCAGTCGCGCTCGCGCTGTTGCCCAGTGCGGTTGAATTCACCGAGGTCGCCTGCGCGCCATTGCCGATGGCGATGGCTGTGACATCGCCGGTGAAAGCCTGCGCCCCGCCGAACCCGGCCCCGGCGAGTCCGCCGCCGCCCATCGTGATGCCGCTATAGTAATACTGGGTGGGATTGTTTTCATCGAAGGGGTTGGTCGGCGTTTCGTCATAGCCGAGCGTGATCGCGCCATTGAAGGCCGAGAGCCCCATCTTCGATTGGAAGTTCGCGTAAGTCTGAACGGTGCCAGTGAACACACCTTCGCAATTCGGCAGTTGGTTCTGAATGCCTGTCATCGCGATCCCGGCGACGTTCAAGCCCTGGCCGACGCTTGCGAGCACGTTGCTCGCGACTTCCGCGCCCACCCACGATCCAGGACTCGTCGCCGCTTCGAGAATGAAGCCCGACAATTCGATCGCCGCGCCTGCCACGTCGAGCCCGAAGATGACATCGGTCATCTCGTCGTTGCATCGGAAGCCAGCGCCGCTCGTGCTCACATTGCTCAGGAGCGGACGCATATCGTTGCGAACGGTCTTGGCCTGCTGGTTGTAGGAGTTGAAGTCGCTCAGAATCTGAAGCGCACGATTGCGGTAGGTGATTTCCGCAGGCGTGCTTGACGGCAGAAAGAAGGCGCATATCGTTGCAGCATCCGTTCCCGGATAATTGTCTGCACCGCAGGTGGGCAGATAGTTAGCCTCCCACTCGTCCTGCAAACCCTGCTGAGCCGTCGTGATAGTGGTGAGCTGCCCTTGCAAAGCTTGATACTGCGTATTTTGCGCCGGTGTCAGGCCCGGCAGGCCGCCCGTCGTCGTCCCGTTCGACGTTTCGATGAAGAGCGGTGGGTTGTTCGACGGCGGGTTCGTGACCGTTGTGCCCGGATAGGCAGGCGCGATGGACTGCGTCACCGGTACCGCCTGGCCCGCCGCATTCTGGGTCAAAGCCGCAAAGCTGCATCCCAGGGCAAGCGCCAAAACGAGCGCGCGGTTCCTGCGCGCGATGGGCTGATTGATCGTGATCAACTGTTTCATGGTTATATCCCCCAAGTCTGCGTCAGTTGATCTTGTGCGTGAGTTGCAGCAGCACGGCGCTGCCGCGCACATCCTGCTCCGCCGATGTCGGCGTGCCCGCGGGCGTGGGCAACGTAAGCGTCACGTCGCCTGCATCGAAGTATCGGTACCCGATACCCAGCGACGTCTCTTCCGACACCGCAACGTTGAGGCCTGCCCCCAACTGCCAAGCGAAGTTGCCGTCCACGCCGTCATAGACCGCGCCACCGTCGAATTTGCTGATCGCATAGCCGATGCCGCCACCGACATAGGGCGTGAACTGGCTGTCGTTCGTGAGGTCCCACCATACGTTCGCCATCAAGGCCCACGTCTGAACGTTGCCTTCGTCGGCGACTGTGAAGTTCGTCGCGAAATCGGCCGCAAAGGAATAGGTGCCTGGGCCTGGTGCCACCGCGACGCCTGGTCCGCCGGGTGAGAGTGGCGCAAGCGGCGTCACGCCGGCCGGATAGTTGATGTTGCCGCCCGCCGCGAACACGCTCGAGGCCGTGTCGCTGTCTGTGCCACCGCCGGACAACGTTGCGACACCGTATTTGTTACGCCGGAACGACAGTTCGAACTCCGCGCGCAAGCCCGGCATGATGTTGTCGTACTCGCGGCCGACCGTCGCGCCGACGACGAACCCCGTATCGGCGTCCGCACCCGTCATCGTGAAGTTCGTGATCGCTGTGAAAACGAAAGCGAGCGTGTGCGGGTGGGGCGCCGGCTGCTGGTGAATGACCTGCACTGTACGACTCGAATTCACCGTGCCGCCGCCGCCGGTCACGGGATCGAGGTCGCTACCCCAATCCGCGCCGCCGAAAACAGAGAGGTAAAGCTGGCCGGCATCCGCCGTGGCCGCGCCGACAAGCAACGCCGCTGCAGCCGCAGTGCCGCGCAAATACGCCTTCATAGTGTCCCCCAAATAAAACCCAGACGGAAAAACTAACAGCGCACCTACGCACCTGCAATCAGTGCGTGTTGCTCGCTAGGGGAGCGTCACCTGTGGACTGGCAACCTCAGGGGCGCATGCGCGGACGATGTGGTGTGATTTGAGGGGACAGCATGATACCGCTAGTCGAAAATTTTTTCTGCGCGACCGGCGGTCATGGTGTTCGCGGAATCGGGGAGACATCTCGCCCCGCGGTTGCGCGCAAGACCGCCGCCATGCGCGGGCGGCAGCGTGGCTCTCGTGCGACGTGCAGGTCGAAGCCCCGCTCCCGAAACCAGGGCATTTCCCCAACAACCTCAAGGGGGTGCGCAACGTGGATGTGCACGCAAATCCCTGGGAATAGAACGAACTCGCACCGAGCTTCGCGGCCTCAGCGTCGTTCCGGCAGCGGTGCGCCCGGTTGCTCGCTCGCCCGAGAGGCGCGCAACGCGCTTGGGCTTGAGCCCGTCCAGCGCTTGAACGCGCGCGAGAAGGCGGAGGGTTCGGAGAAACCCACGAGATATGCAGTCTCGTTGACGGAGACCTTGCGGCCTTCAAGGTAGTGCAGGGCCATCTTGTGGCGCAGCTCGTCAAGCACCGCTTCGAATGTCGTGCCTTCAGTCTTCAGCCGGCGCAGAAGCGTGTGGCTGCTTAAGCCCAGTCGCTCCGCGATCGTGTCCTTGCTGACATCGCCGGTGTGCAGCACAGGCAGCAGAAGACTTTCGACCCGGCCTCTCGTCGATTTCGAACGCTTCAGGGTGTCGAGAAGCGTATCCGCATGCTTACTCAATATGCCGAACGCATAACGCGGCTGCAGCGCAAGTGTGAAGCCCGTCCATTCCGCATCGAACATGATGGCGTTCCGCTCCGCTTCGAAGACCACGGGCGCGCGGAAGATCCGTTCGTATTCGCTGCGATAGCCGGGATCTGGATGCGTGAAGTGAGCAGCTTTCAATGACGGCGGCGGACCCGTCCAGCCCGCCTCACGCACCATACGCATGCAGCCGCACGACACGCGCGCCATCGTAGATTCGGTCAGTTCGAAGAATGCGTTCGGATCGCGCCGCGTGTCGACCATCCAAAGCCCACCATCGCCCGGCTCGATTTGAAAGCGCGCCGTGGGTCCCAAATCCACTTCGACGACAAGGCCCCCGTAGCGATTGAGCTGCAGGAAGGCTTCAAGCATCGTTTGCGAGGCGCGCCCGATCAGCCCGACGACCGACATCGCGGAAAGATCGACCGCTTCACCGAAGTGAAGCGCGAACGCTGGGTCGTCGCACAAATCCTTCGCCGCGCGCAGCAGGGCCCGGTACTTCGTCAGCGGAACGCGATTGTCCTGGTCGTCAAGCTCCCGCAGATCGAGGCCCGACCGCTCGCACAAAGCCTCGGCGCTCGCCCCCTTCGACGCGGCAAACTCTATCGCACCACGCGCGAGCCCAGCCGCGACCGTGAACTCAGCCATCGCGGTCGCGCCTGCAATCTGCGGCCAAGCTTTTGCGATGTGGCGTCATGTTCGAACCAGTTAAGCCTTCGCTAGGGTCAAGCCGACGTCACATACCTAGGAGGGCCGCGTGCCAATCGCAACGTCGGCCCCGCTTACGCGCGCGTGAGGGCCGCTTTCCGATGATGCACACCGCAATCTTGGCCGTTCACATCGGCATGGGAACCCTCGGCGTTCTAACGGGCGCGGCGGCGCTGCTGTTTCGCAAAGGTGCGGGACCGCATCGTGCCGTAGGCACCGTCTTCGTCCTCGCAATGCTGTTCATGGGAGCGACCGCTTCGATGCTGGCCGCCATGAAGTCCGAGCCTGGCCTGGTCACAGGCGGCTTGATGACGATGTATTTCATAACGACCGCTTGGATGGCGGGCCGGCGCAAGGATGGCGAAGCCGGCGCATTCGAAATCGTCGCGTTCGTCGCAGCTCTTGCACTCGCCGGATTGATCGCGACCGGCGCCTATGCCCTCGCGACCGGCGCAACGAAAGCGCCGAACCCGGTCTTCCCCTATGCGCTATACGGCGTCAGCACCGCGATGGCACTCGCAGCCGCAGGCGACCTCACCGTCGTGCTGCGGCGCGGCCTCAGCGGCGCACAACGCATCGCGCGCCACCTCTGGCGCATGTGCTTCGGCCTCTTCATCGCGGTCGGCTCATTCGCGGCACAAGGTGCCAGAGCACTACCGCCCGACACGCGCCTGCCATTGCTCCTGGTATCGGTCGCCCTGATCCTCGGCGCGATGTTCTATTGGCTCGTGCGCGTATTGCTGACACGTTGGTACGAACAGACGGAACAAAAGTTTCAGTAAACAACCACACTGCGGATCGACTTTCCCGAACGCATCAGATCGAATGCCTCATTGATCCGGGGTAGCGGCAGCGTGTGCGTGATCATGGGGTCGATTTGAATCTTCCCGTCCATGTACCAGTCCACGATCTTCGGCACGTCCGTGCGTCCGCGTGCGCCGCCGAACGCTGAACCTTTCCACACCCGACCTGTCACAAGCTGAAACGGCCGCGTCGCAATCTCTTGCCCCGACGGTGCCACGCCGATGATGATGCTCTCGCCCCAACCGCGGTGACAGCACTCCAACGCTTGACGCATCACTTGCACATTGCCGGTGCAGTCGAACGAATAGTCTGCGCCGCCCTTCGTCAGGTTCACGAGATAGGGCACGAGGTCGCCTTGCACCTCTTTCGGGTTGACGAAATGCGTCATCCCGAACCGCTCGCCCCAGGCCTTCTTCTCAGGATTGATGTCGACGCCAACGATGATGTCGGCGCCCACCATGCGCAGGCCCTGAATGACGTTTAGCCCAATGCCGCCAAGCCCAAACACGACGCAGTTCGCGCCGGGCTCGACCTTCGCCGTATTCACGACAGCACCGATGCCGGTCGTCACCCCACAGCCGATGTAGCAAACCTTGTCGAACGGTGCGTCGGAGCGGATTTTCGCGACCGCGATCTCGGGCAGGACGGTGTAGTTCGCGAACGTCGACGTGCCCATGTAATGAAACACAGGCTTGCCGCCGAGCGAGAAGCGCGAATTGCCGTCCGGCATCACACCCTTGCCCTGCGTCGCGCGGATCTTCACGCAAAGATTTGTCTTGGGGCTGAGGCAGTACTCGCACTCCCGGCACTCGGGCGTGTAGAGCGGAATGACGTGATCGCCTTTTTTGACCGACGTGACGCCAGGTCCGACATCGACGACGACGCCGGCGCCTTCGTGGCCCAGGATCGACGGGAATATGCCCTCGGAATCGAGGCCCGAGAGCGTGTAGTCGTCGGTGTGGCATATGCCCGTCGCTTTGATCTCGACCAGGACCTCGCCTGCGCGCGGACCGTCGAGCCGGACGGTGGTGATCTCCAAAGGCTTTTTCGCCTCAACCGCAACTGCTGCCCGCACGTCCATGGATCAAGCCTCCAACGCTGGTTGGCGGGCTTCATGCCAGAAGCGGGCGGCGGAATGAAGGGGCAGGGCGGGTGACTGTTCCGCGCCCGTCGTGTGCTTTGGGCGGCGCTATTCCCGCCAGGCGCGGTTGATGCTGTCGGCCAACGGTTGCGTCAGATAGGCCATCGCCGTCCGCTCGCCTGTCTTGATCATGACGGAGGCGGGCATACCCGGCTGCAACGGAATCCCATTCAGTTTGTGCAACTCGGAATCCGATACGTCGATATCGGCCACGAAGTAAGACGCGTTGCTGCGAGGGTCCTGCATCGCATCGGCCGAAACGTTTGTCACGTGCCCGTGCAGCGGCACCGTGATGCGCTGGTTGAGGCCGGTAAAGCGAACTTCTGTCGCGAGCCCAACGTGCACCGAATCCACGTCAGTAGGCCGCAGCTGCACCTCGACCAACAGGCGATCGTTCGACGGCACGATCTCGACAACCGTTTCGCCGGGCTTCACAACCGACCCCAGCGTGATCGTACGCGAGGCCATCACCGTTCCGGCGACCGGGGCGCGGATCGTCATCCGGTCGTAAGCGAGCGACGCCGCGCGATACTGCTCTCGCAGGTTCGGAACTTTCGCTTGTGTCTCGCGGAGTTCGCCCTGTATTTGCGTCTGAACTTGGTTCTGGGCCTGAACAAGCTTCAATTCGTTCTCGATCAGCGCGCTACGAATACGCGCGATCGTTGCTTTGGCCCGTCCGGACGCGCCCGCAAGCTGTGCCGTTTCCCGGCGAAGCGAAAACACGCGCGTGCGCGTGGTGTAGCCCTGCTCGAACAAATCGTTCACGACGGCGAGTTCTTTTTGCGTCATGCCGATCTGTGCGTCCGCCGATTGCCGCTCGGCATTGGCGCCGCTGAGTTCGTCTTTGAGCTGCTCGTTTTGCTCGCGAATGATCGACAGTTGTCCGCGAACCTCGATGCGCCGCACTTCGAACAGCCGCTTCTGGCCGGCGATGATGGCTTTGACCGAGGGCTGCGTTTCAGCGGCTTTCAGGAGCTCCGGCGAAAACGTAGGCGCGTCCATTTCCAGGGCTTCGGCTTCCAAGCGCGCTTCCGACGCAGACGCCAGATAAAAGGCGTCGCGCGAGCGCGTAAAGCGGTCTGCCGCGTCGGAATCGTCCAATTCGATCAACACGTCGCCCGCCGCGACGACAGATCCGCTATCGACCAACAACCTCTTGATCACGCCCCCGGTCGGGTGCTGGATCTGCTTGCGCTTCGAAGCAACGACCACCTGACCGTTCGCAACGACCGCGCTGGCGATCGGCACTGTCGTGCTCCAAATGCCGAAACCGCCGACGGTCAACCCAATCACGCTGAAGCCGGCAATGATCGCGCGCCGCGTGCTCGTTGCGACGACGGTCTTCTTGTCGGGCCAATTCGGCCGGCGGGGGCTAGACTGTGGTAGCATAGCGGCTCTCGATGTTCGTCACGTTGGACGGCGGGGCTTTGGCTTCGTTGGCGGCCTTGTTCAGAGCGCCCAGAACTTCGTCGCGCGGCCCATAGGTCACGATCTGACCAGTCCGCATCACGGCGAGCTTGTCGACAGCCGCCAAAATTCCAGGCCGATGCGTGACGATGACAACCGTGCGGCCTTGTGCCTTCAACGCTTGCACGGCGCTGCGAAGGTCTGCCTCGCCCGAGGCGTCGAGATTGGCATTCGGCTCGTCCAACACGACGACTTTCGAGTCGCCGAAGATCGCGCGCGCGAAAGCAACGCGCTGGCGTTGCCCGCCGGACAGCAGCTTCCCACGCTCACCGATGACCGTCTCGTATCCGTTGGGAAGCGCCAAGATGAACTCGTGCGCCGACGCGATCTTCGCCGCTTCGACGATCGCCGGTGAATCGTGCGTCCCGTAGCGCGAGATATTTTCCGCGACCGTGCCGTCCATCAACTCGACGTCCTGCGCAAGATAGCCGATGTGCGGACCGAGTTCGTCCGACGGCCAGCTTGTGACCTCAACGCCGTCGAGCCGCACGTTGCCGGCCGAAGGCTTCCAATTGCCGATCATCAACCGGGCCAAGGTCGACTTGCCCGCGCCCGTCGGGCCGATGATGCCGACGACGTCGCCGGGTACAATTTCCATGGTTATGCCGCGCAGGATCGGCTCTTTCACGCCGTCGAACCGCATCCACACGTCTTCGAGTTTGTAGTTGCCGGTCGGCGGCGGCAGTTGCGTCCGCGGCCCTTTGTGCATGTCGACTTTCAGGGCTGCGCTCAACCGCGCGTACGCCTGGCGTGCCTGGACGAAGCTCTTCCATTGTCCGATCGTCGCTTCGATCGGCGCGAGCGCACGCCCCATAATGATGGAAGAGGCGACGATCGCACCGGCCGAGATCTCATTGTGCAGAGCGAGCCAGGCACCAAGGGCGAGCGAAAAAATCTGCAGCGTTTGCCGCGCAAGTTTCGCGCTTGAGCTTACCCGTGCCGCGCGGTCGCTTGCGACCGCCTGCCACGCCATGCTCGCGTCGTGATGTTCCTGCCAGCGGCGTTTCAAATTCTGACCCATCCCCATCGCACGGGCGGATTCGGAATTGTTGTGCGCCGTGCCGACGAAGTATTCGGAATCGCGTTGTGCGGTCGCCGCTTCGCTCATCGCTTTTCGCGTCGCAAGTTCGCTCAGATATGCCAAGCCGAAAATGACCAAGGCGCCGGTCGTCGCCAAGACGCCAAGCGCAGGGTGAAGCACGAAGACCAAAACCAGAAAGATCGGCGTCCAGGGCGCATCGAAAATAGCGATCAGTCCCGGTCCGCAAAGAAAATTGCGCAACATGTCGAGATCGCGCAGACCCTGCGCCGAACTCGTGCCGTGGCTCCTGTCGGAGCTCAGCGAAAGCGCGAACGTTTCGCCGCCCAACGCCGCGTCGAGTTGCGCCGAGGTACGGATCAAGAGCTCCGACCGCGCCACTTCGACCATCGCCTGAAAAATCAGCACGCCAAGTGAAAGCACAAGCAAGAAGAAAAGGGTCTCTTCGCTTTGCGAGCTCATGACGCGGTCATAGACCTGCAACATGAACAGCGGCCCGTTCAGCATCGCGAGGTTGATGAAGAGGCTGAAGACGCCCACGCTGATGAACACAGAGCGCGACTGATAGAGCGCCAGTCCGAGCGGGCTTGTACGCAAGTCGTTCACGCGAAGGCTCCAATTTTGTCCGGCGCGCTTACGCCGAATGGCGCCTGAGATGCGCGCATGCAGAGGACGTGCCACGCCGGCACGTTAACCTTACGAAGCTTGATAAGTGCGCCACCCACGTTCAGCGAACTTCCCCAATTCAAAAGTAGTAACCCCTTCGCGCCACAGCAAAGTTGCGCCAAAGCAACAAGCAAGCGAGACCGGCCAAGAGCGCTGACCCGCAGTATTCAAGCAGCTGCAGAATTCCCCGCACTTTTGAAAGCGGGCCTGCGCCTTCGCCTTCCGATTGTCTGTTCTTTGCTTAGTGCGGTCGCGAAATTATTCCTGTCCCGACACGTGTCAAGGTGCCGCACGAGATAAACGCCGAGTGTCATGCGCGCGCTTCGCAGCGCCGACTTCACCGATCAACCACGCGTTTACTGTACTGGCCGACGGGCGCCGCGGTAAAGCAGCTGACGCCCGTCGTGTTTCTTACGGTCCGAATAAGAAGTCGGCGACCGTCACGTTCGCCGGCGCTATTCCGAGCAGAGTGATCGTGTCGGTGCCGTCGATCGTGATCAGCGTGTTTCCGGCGTTGGCGACGATCGTGACATGTGCCCCGAAGTTGAGAGCGGTGATGCCGAGCGTCGGGTCGAGCCTGAGGTGGTCTTGGTTTCCGCCGCCGGCCGTGAAGTCGGTGATCCGGTCCTGACCGAAGCCGCTTCCGAACACGAACGTGTCGGCGCCCGAACCACCGGTCATCCGGTCGTTGCCCGCACCGCCCGTGATCGTGTCGAGGCCGCTGCCAGCGTCGATCGTGTCGTTGCCGAGGCCGCCGAGAATGATGTCGGCGCCGGAGCCCGAGTTGATCGTGTCGTTGCCGCCCCGGCCGTCGATCACGTTGACGCCGCCACCGAAGTTGATCGTGTCGTTACCTTGGCTGCCAATCAGATTCTCGATGGAGGCCAGTGTGTCGTTGCCGATTTGGGCACTCGATGCTGCACCGGTCGTAACGCTCGCTCCGGCGGTAGTTCCCGACAGATCCAGCGTGTCGGCGCCGGCGCCGCCCGTAAAGGTGTCGTCGCCGTCTCCGATAGTTGCGACGAAGCGGTCGTCGCCGCCTGCGCCGTTCAGAGTATTGGCCCCCGCACCGCTGGTGAGCACGTCGCTGCCCGCACCGCCCGTGACATTCTCGATGCTGGCGATCGAGCTGAAGCCCGAAGCGGCACCCGTCGCGAGGTTGACCGTGACGCCGGCCGTCGTCGCGCCGTAGTTCAACGTGTCTGTGCCGGTGCCAAGGTTCGCAGTCACGCTCTCGATGTTGGCCAGAGTACCGCCGGCGAC
>JANLXP010000582.1:0-1667 GCA_031365165.1 Alphaproteobacteria bacterium | reverse complement strand
CCACGTTTGCCATAACGCGCCCCTGTGCTCCTGGGCCGAACGCCCTCAACACCCACCCAAACCGACTGTGATCATCCGGCGACAGGGCTGATCTAAAACGGCAACTCCGGGCGCTAAGTACCCAGAATCTCTTTGTCCATGCGTTGTAGGCGGGGCTTAATGCTACCCGGGGATGCATTGGGGGGCATGGGTATGGTCGCTGTTCAGGCGAGCCGTCACTACGGTGACGTATTTCAAGGGATTCAGGTCCCTGTCATTGCTGCGATATGGCAGCAAGACCGCGGCGTGATGAAGGTCCACGTCGGTACGGTAACAAACAGATCGAGCGCCAAAGCCGAGATTCTGGCTGCGTTGGTAAACGTTGGCGTGTCGCGCGTGCGGGTGCAGTTCCACACCGCCCGTGACCTAACCGCGCCACGCAGCCTCGAACGCCTCATCGGCAACTTTGGCCGCGGCGAAATTGTCTATGACCCGACACAAGCAATCACGCGTGCTCAGACGCTCGTAGCCGCAAGCCGCAGGGTGCGCACATCTTTGACCGACGCAGTTGGTGGCGTCTTTTTCGCACCGCGCACACGCACGCTGTTTGTCGCATTGGACAGCAAGCGCTTCGGCGGCACCGAAAAACTCAAGGTCGCCGAGCTCGCGTTGGTCGAACGTCAGATCATCGAAGCATTAGGATCGGCCTTCGCCGGACGAATGTCCGAATGTCCGGCTGTACGCGTCGGCTTCGGGCTTCCGAACGCGGCGCTCGTGCCGGTTGACCAAGGTTCCGTCGTTGGTTGGTCGACAAAGGCGGTGCGTGCAGTGCGCCGCTATTGGAAGCCGATCGCTATCGCAACGTTGTTCGGCTTCGGCGCGAATGCTGCGGCGGCAGCCGAACCCGCCGTCAATCCGACCAACGTCAAAGTAACCGCCGCCGCCACCAGCACAGACGGTGATGATGGATGGTTCTTTGGCGGCGCGCTTACGGCCCCGCTTGGCGAGGCATGGGGCTTCCAAGGCGAGGCAGGTGCAAGTGGTGGCGACTTCGACACATCGTACGGTGTCGCCGGTCACATCTTCACGCGCGATCCTTCGAGCTATCTCTTGGGCATCTTCGCCGCGTATGCGGCCGAATATCGTCTCGACCTCAACGCCACGCGCCTGGGGGCCGAAGCCGAAATCTATCTAAACCAGCTGACGATCTTGGCGAAAGCCGGCTACCAATTCAGCAATGACGCGGCTTTGGAAGGCGGCTTCGGCGACATTGAATTGCGTTGGTATATTTCCGACGACTTCACACTGTCGGCCGGCGGCGCATTTGCCGATGATGCCGAGACTGGCCGCGTGGGGGCCGAATGGCGCCCGGGATTCTCGGCTTTGCCGGGTCTTGCCTTCCGTCTCGACGGTGCCTTCGCCGACGACGACATCCAAACCTACACAGGTGGCCTGACCTATTACTTCGGCGCCGACGCATCGCTGAAAGACCGTCACCGCAAGCAAGATCCGGACAGCGCCTTGTTCTCGCTCTTCCAAGCGGTCCACGCCGAACAGTCCCGTATCTGCAGCCAGTACGGCGCGCCGCCTGAGTGCAACTAGGATTGACGCAATGATGCAATGACAATGGGTGCAGGATAAAACCTGCACCCATTTTTGTTTGCCACGATCCGCGACACGCTGAAATC
>JANLXP010000564.1:0-2018 GCA_031365165.1 Alphaproteobacteria bacterium | reverse complement strand
ACAGACCCGCCCGCAACGCCATGCAGTCGGGACAAGCCAATACCAAGGAATGGGTCCTCGAGTTCGAACCCGAGGAAGCCCGCCGCATTGACCCGCTCATGGGTTGGACGGGTTCCGGCGACATGAAGGGCCAAGTGCGCTTGACGTTTGAGACTCGTGACGAAGCGGTCGCCTACGCCACGCGCTACAGGATCGCCCACCAAGTTTTCGATCCGAAAGAGCCGAAACGGTCGGTGCGCGCCTACGCCGACAATTTCAAGTATACTCGCAAGGGCCAGTGGACGCATTGATGCGTCCCACGCACCAAAGGGCCCCGTAGCTCAGCGGATTAGAGCAACTGCCTTCTAAGCAGTGGGTCGGAGGTTCGATTCCTCCCGGGGTCACCATTATAAATCAAGGCCTTGAACCTCGTTCGCTTCGAACAAGACTTTGCAGAATTCGCTGTTTATCGGCACCGTATCGGCACCGATACGGCTTGTGGAAAACGCCAGGTGAGAAGCGTCGCGTGTTTGAAGGCTGGTAGGTTGTCCGTCAGCGCGCGAGAGGCCCGGCACTGAAACGAGAACACATCCTGAAGGAGATACGTCGCGTCGCAGCTGCCAGCGATGGGCGGGCACCGGGAAGGCGAGCCTTTGAGCGGGAGACCGGCATTCGCCAAGGTGAGTGGTACGGTGTCCATTGGGCGCGATGGGGCGATGCGCTCGTTGAAGCAGGATTTTCTGCAAATGAGAAGATCGTGCGTCTCGACCTGGACCTTATCCTGCGAAAGTTGGCAGACGCGACGCGCCACTACGGAAAATTTCCGACGCAGGCCGAGCAAGAGATGTATCGGCAGATTGATCGAGAACTTCCGTCAAAGAAAACTCTCCATAGGCATTTCAAGTCGATTGAGCGGATGTCAATTGAGCTACGCGCTTGGAGTACCGAGCGGCCAGAGTATGCGGATGTTCTGGCGCTCCTGCCCGAAGCTGCCTCAATGCCTTCCGGCTCCGCCGCAAGAGATGACGGGTTTGTGTACCTCATCCGGTCAGGAGCGTTCTACAAGATCGGGCGCAGCGAGGAATTGGAGCGACGTGTGAAAGAGATTAGGATCGCGCTTCCCGACGCCGCGACCCTCGCACACGCGATCCGCACGGACGATCCTGCGGGGATTGAAGCTTACTGGCATCGTCGCTTCGCGGATCGACGCGCGAACGGCGAGTGGTTTAAGCTTGCGCCTGCAGATGTGGCTGCGTTCAAGCGCCGAAAATATCAGTAATGGTCCGTCAATTCTTGAGGCGCTGCCAGAGCCGCGTCAGTAACCCTCGCTTCCCGCGGTCATCGGCGGGGGTCTTGCTGTAGGTATCGCCAATCAAGAAGCACGCGTGGTCGTGAGCCTCAGTATCCTCGCGATTCCATTCGTTTGGCAAACTGCGCTCGCTTGCGCCGAGAAGGGTGCGGATCACTAGGCTCAATGCATCGGGTAATTTTTGCGACATTGGACTTTGGTTTCAAAATTCGTCAGGCGGCAGGATGGTCGATCCTGCTTTATACCACATCAACCCTAATAAAGTGTGTTACGGGGACATAGAGAGTGGTGGCGGACCGTGCCAAATTGGTACAAGAAAAGTCAGTTATCCCTCGGCGCCTCGTCGATGAACTGGAGTGCCACTTTGATAGTATCTGGTGACAAACCAGCCACTTTCGCGGCGCTAAGCCCTTCGATCATTGTCGCAAAAGCTCTCGCTCGTCCGCCTTGATCGTATGCCTGCAAAGGCGTGATGAGATCGAGGGACACCGTTACACCAAGCTTGTCGCTTGCCTCTTGCGTCACGATTTCGGCAATGGGCTGCAAGGCAAATTGCACAAGATGTCTTTGAGCCTCGCGCACCATCGGGCCCTTCATGCCCGGGTTCGCGCGCAGCGTCTGCTCGAGGAGGAAGACCACCTTGCCCGGCACCGCGCGGTCCGGGTCGCCGAGCTTGTTCACGAGCAGCGCCATCACCTGCCGCTCCGCCTCGGGCTTCGCCGAGAGGAGG
>JANLXP010000529.1:0-5068 GCA_031365165.1 Alphaproteobacteria bacterium | reverse complement strand
GTCGCCGGTGAAGGCTCTGGGCACGCCGAGCCATGAGAAGACGACGCCTTCTTCCTCCGCGTGGCTGACTTCGCGGAGCGAGCCCGGCATGTTTTCGCGGTCGCGTCGGTAGAGACAGGTGACCGACTTCGCGCCTTGGCGAACGGCGGTGCGTACGCAGTCCATCGCGGTGTCGCCGCCGCCGATGACGACGACGTTTTTGCCGCTCGCGTTCAGCGTGCCGTTGTCGAACTCTTTCACCTTGTCGCCGAGGCAGACGCGGTTCGACGCGGTGAGGTAGCGCATGGCCTGCACGATGCCGGGCAAGCCCACGCCCGGTGCCGCCATGTCGCGCGCTTTGTAGACGCCGGTCGCGAGCAGCATGGCGTCGTGTTGCGTGCGCAGCTTCGCCAGCGTGACCGTCTTGCCGATTTCGGTGTTCAGTTGGATGTCGATGCCGCCGTCGCTCAAACGCGCTGTGCGGCGTTCGACGATGTCCTTCTCGAGCTTGAAGTTCGGGATGCCGTAGGTGAGCAAGCCGCCGGCGCGGTCGTAGCGGTCGTAGATGGTGACGCCGTAGCCCTTCGTGCGCAGTTGTTCTGCGGCGGCGAGGCCTGCGGGACCTGCACCCACGATGCCGATGGAGCGGCCGCGTTCGCGTGCCGGGCGGATGGGCTTCACCCAGCCCTGCTCCCACGCCGTGTCGGTGATGTATTTTTCGACGGCGCCGATCGTGACCGTGCCGTGGCCCGATTGCTCGATCACGCAGTTGCCTTCGCACAGGCGGTCTTGCGGGCAGATGCGGCCGCAAACCTCCGGCATGTTGTTCGTCGCTTGGGCGAGCTCGTAGGCCTCTTCCAGCCGTCCCTCGGCCGTCATCTTCAGCCAGTCGGGAATGTTGTTCTGGAGCGGGCAATGGACCTGGCAGAACGGCACGCCGCACTGCGAGCAGCGGCCGGCCTGTTCCTCGGCCTTCTTGGTCACGTATTCGGCGAAGATCTCGTCGAAAACGTGCGTGCGCGCCTTGGCAGCACGCTTTTCCGGCATAGCCCGGGGGACTGAAACGAAGCGCAGGAGTTTGTTCTCGGCCACTTTGGTCGATCTCGTAAGAAAACCTCGATTGGAGGCCTTATACGGACCAAAAGTTGCTGGAGTAAGGTCATATTGGCAGTATTACTTACCTATTTTGTGGGTGATCTTGCGTTCGCGCCACGCGACGGGCGACCTCGGCGGCCTAATCGTCCTGTTTCGGTACTATCTGGCCGCCGGGTGGCGGAATGCGGGCAATGTGGTACACGGGCGCCCTTCATTGCGGGGCGTGCTCATGGACCAGCTGATTTGGAAGATTGTCTCCGCAGTCATTCTCGCGCTGGTTGAAGGCGTTACCGAGTTCCTGCCCGTCTCGTCGACCGGGCACATGATCATCGTCGAGGAACTGCTCGGACTTTCGGCCACCAAGGTGTTTTTGGTGGTCGTCCAGCTCGCCGCCATTCTTTCGATCTGCGTGATCTATTTTGAGTATCTGTGGCGGGTCACGAAGGCCATTCCGTCGAACGCGAACGCACAGCGTTTTGCGGTCGGACTCATCATTGCCACCATCCCGGCCGCAATCCTGGGCGTGCTGCTATCGGACTTCATCGAACACTATCTGTTCTCGAAATGGGTGGTGGCGGTCGCGCTCGTCGTGGGCGGCGTCGCGATCATCTTCATCGAGCGGATGGTGAAGATCCCGCAATACTACGCGGTCGAGGACTTCCCGATGAGAATCTACTTCTTGATCGGGCTTTGTCAGTGCTTGGCACTTTTGATGCCGGGGCTCTCGCTGTCGGGCGCCACGATCATGGGCTCGCTGTTGCTCAAGGTCGAACGCAGTGCGGCGGCGGAGTTTTCGTTCTTCCTCGCGATCCCGATCATGTTCGGCGCTTCGGCTTATGCGCTCTACAAGCATTGGGGGGAGCTGGCCTACGACGATATGGCGGCGCTCGCGGTCGGGTTCGTGATTTCGTTCGTCAGTGCGTACTACGTCGCGAAGGCGTTCATCGCGTTCGTTTCGAACAACGGCTTCGGCGTGTTCGCGTGGTACCGCATCTTCGCGGGCTCGTTCCTGCTCGGCTACCTGATCTTCAAAGAATATTCGCCGACGCTGGAGCCGCTGCTGAAATCGATCCTGGGCTAGGCGCCGCGCGTTTCGGCGTATTGGCCGGTGGGGCGGTAGGCGTAGAGGTAGCTCGGTACGATCGCTTCGACGGCTGTCGGATTGACGCCCAAATCGGCCAGCGTGCCGACGGATGCGGCGTCCGGGCCCGCTTTCACGACGTTGTCCTTGCGCAGCAGGCGCGCCTGATCGCGTGTGATGGGCGAGAACGGCAGCCAACCGAACAGTGCTGCGAAAATGTCCAGCATGAAGAACGGGAACGGCCAAAAGGCGCGCTTACGTTCGATCGTCGTCGAGATGAACGCGAGCAACTCTTTCAGCGAATAGACGGCGGGGCCGCCGAGTTCGTAGGTCCGCCCCCGTGTGCGCGTGTCTGCCGCCGCGTTCGCGACCGCATCGGCGACGTCGCCCACGAACACCGGCTGGAACTTCGTTTTGCCGCCGCCGAACAGCGGGAAGGCAAGCTTGGCCATGCGCATCAGGTTTGCGAACATGTTGAAGAAGCCGTCGCCCTGCCCGAACACGATCGAGGGACGCACGATGGTGACGGACGGGAACGCCTCGCGCGCTTGCGCCTCGCCCTCGCCCTTGGTGCGGGAATAATCGGCGCGCGCTTTCGGATCGGCGCCGATGGATGAGATTTGGATCAAGCGCTCGGCGCCTGCTTTCGCTGCTGCGCGCGCGACGGTGCCGGCGCCGTCGGCGTGGAGCGCTTCGAACGTGCGGCCGCCCGACTGGCGCAGGATGCCGACGAGGTTGATCACGATCTTGGCGCCGGTGACGGCGGCTCTGACCTCTGCCTCTTCGCGGATGTCGGCTTTGACGATGGCGATTTGGCCGACATTGCCCAACGGCATCATGTCGTAGGCGCGCGACGGCTTTCGCGAGGTCACGCGGATGCGGTAGCCGTCCTTCGCCAGGCGGCGCACGATCTGGCGCCCTAAGAAGCCCGTCCCGCCGATCACGGCCACCAGCGTTCCTTTGTTGTTGCGGCTCATGCGTCAGCGCCCCGTTCGTTTACGATTCAGCCTCGTGTGATAGCGAAAAGGCCGCGCCGCTAGAAGCCCGCTCAGGCCACGGCTTTCCGTTGACAGGCCAGGCCCGTCACGGATATCCCTCGCCCCCTTCAATCCCGTGCCCAGATGGCGGAATTGGTAGACGCGCAAGTTTCAGGTACTAGTACTGCAAGGTGTGGAGGTTCGAGTCCTCTTCTGGGCACCACTACAAGGCTGGCGCTTTGCGCGGCCGGTCGGGCGAGATCGAGATCGCATCGAATTCTGCGCTTGATGACCGGTATGTCGCGGCTCAGGTCCGCGCAAACTCATGACCGCAGAATCTGCAAACCGTCGCCGCCACTTTCACGTGCTCAGCGCATCTGGGGCAAACCTTCTCATCCGCAACTGCGCTTGGTGCGGGCTTCGGCTGCTGAAGCGTATACGTGACTGACAGCGTACCTTCGGGCGGCACAATCAGCATGTAGATGAAGATCACGATGCCGATAACGATGAGGCATAGGAGAAGCGCCATCAGAAACGCAAGACAGCCATAGCTTCCCCGTGCCCAACTCTGGGACGTCGGCAAGTAGCCTTCCACGGCAAGTTTCGCGGCATCGGCTTCAAACTTGCGCGCCGCCGATTGCTCGCTGCCCTGGTAGGTCTTGACGATTACCGGCTGTCGCTGTGCCACCATGTCCCCGCGCCGCATTGAGCAAGTGAATCGCACATCAAGGCGTAAGCGACAAGACTAAGCGTCGACCTTCAAAATCAATCAACAGGGGAATCTCCCGCCTCTAAGACGGGATGAGCTCTCCCCGCGCATTTTTGTGTGCTCCACGGGGTGGGACTATTTGCGAAGACGAATAAATCGGCGACCTACGCGCCGAGCGTGGGTGCAGCAAACGCGGCTCACCTACGGACGGCCTTGACACTATGCGCCTCCATACCTAGTTACGCACAGTACAGGACGATACTGGGTATGCCGCCGAACACCTCACTGCCGGACGACAAGCTGGAGCACGAGCTTCGGCGTGGGGCGATCGTGCTTGCGGCGCTCTCGCAGTTGGGGTCGTGGCAGTACGGGTATTCGCTGCGTCAGACGCTGGCGGCGCGCGGCATGGAGATCGAGGAAGGCACGCTCTATCCGCTGCTTAGGCGGCTGGAGGGCCAGGGTCTGCTCGTCAGCGAGTGGCGCATCGAGGATGGGCCGCCGCGCCGGTACTACAAGCTCAGCCCCGCTGGGCGCGCGCTTTATGGGCGCTTGGTCGAGAATTGGAACGGCCTCGTCGAAGTCGTCGGCGGCTTGATCGCGGACGACGGCGGGGCAACGAAACGTAAGAAGGACAGCCGATGATGACGCCGCACGCCGTGGTGGAGGCTTACGTCAACGACGTCGCGCGACGTTTGCCGCGCGCCAAGCGCAACGACGTGGCGTTGGAGCTGCAGGCGTTGCTTGCCGAGGAATTGCAAGGCAAAGCCGATGAGGCCGGTCGTGCGGCGGACGAGGCGATGGCGCTTGAGTTGGTGCGTGCGTTCGGTTCGCCGGAGGATGTCGCCGAGCGGTATCGCCCGGCTGGGTTCGTGATCATTCCGACGACGCGTTCAACCAAGTTCGCCGCGTTCGCGCTTGGCGGTGTGGCGTTGCAGTGGCTCGTCACACTGCCGGCAGCGTTGCTGAACGCGCCCGGGCGCGAGGCTGTGGCGCTTGGCGGTTGGTGGCTGACGCACGGCATCGGTGCGTTGTGGTGGCCGGGTTTTATGGTGACGGCCGCGATCATCGCCGGCTGGGCGCGCCACCGCTGGCCGCCGGCGCAGACGTCGACGTGGCGGCCGCGCGGACAAGACAACGATCGCATCAATCGCACAGCCTGGGCCATCGGCGGCGTGGCGGCGGCCCTCGGTATCGCCGCGGTGACCGGCGCACAGTGGGCGTTCGCGC
>JANLXP010000523.1:0-3572 GCA_031365165.1 Alphaproteobacteria bacterium | reverse complement strand
GCTGTGCTGCGCGACCGCTGCTCCATGAGCAGCGGCACGCGCGTGAAGTTGCACGAAATGCCGGAAGCGCTGACGAAGGACATCGCACGCCTCAACGAACTCTGGACGGATGGCCTGACCCGTCACGGCGGCCCGTTCCTCGGCGGCAAATCGTTCACGAACGTCGACGCGTTCTTCGCGCCCGTCGCCTTCCGCATCCAAACCTACGGCCTGAAGCTCGACGCCACCGCGCAAGCCTACGCACAGCGCTTGCTCGATCTGCCCAGCATGCGCGACTGGTACAAATCCGCACTCGCCGAGACGTTGCGCGACGAACACGACGGTTACACGGAGAAATACGGCACGATCACTGAGGACCTGCGCGCTAAGCCTGCGTAGCGGTGAACTCGATCGTCGTCGCGTCGACAAAACGATAGGGCGGCACACGAAGGTTGTGCTGCGCCGGTCCGGAGAATATCCGGCCTGCTAGATCGTACCGAGATCCGCAACACGTGCACTGGAGTGCGGTCTCGAGCGCGATCTTGGATTGAAAGCTATTCGTTCGCGACACCACACAGCCCTCGCGCGTGCACAGGGCTTCACAAACCATGATCTCCGCGCGCAGGGAGCGGTGCCAATTCTTTGCCCATTCAGGTTGCTGCGGTTCTCGTGAGTCGCGATCGCGATACGCATGGCCACTGAGAGAATCCATATCGTGAAGTCCGGATAACTCTCCTTCGGTGCGGCGAAAGATGGTGATCGGTCGATTCTCGACAACGAGCGTTGCCGGCTCACTCCCGATCAAATCGCGGATATTGAAAGTTACGCGCCGCGCGACCGTGTCAGCGGCAGGTCCCAGCGCCGCCAAGAACGGCCAGAGTGCGAGCAAGCCACCAACGCCGGCTGTCGCGAACGCTGCAGTCATCAAGAAATTTCGCCGTGGCACCGGTTCGTCGCTCATTGAGGACTACGCCTTCAACAACAACTCCGCGATCTGCACTGCGTTGAGTGCTGCGCCCTTCAGAAGCTGATCGCCCGCGACCAGCATCATCAGCGAGCGGCCGGAGGGGTCGCTGAGGTCCGGGCGGAAGCGGCCTGCCAGGACTTCGTTCTTGCCGGTCGCGTCGCGCGGCATCGGGAAGTAGTTGCGGGCGCGGTCATCGACGACCTTGATGCCCGCTGCGCCACTCAGGATTTCGCGCGCCGCCTCGTGCGACATCGGACGTTCGAATTCGACGCTCATGGAAATCGTATGCGCGCGCATCACCGGTACGCGCACGCAGGTGATGCCGATACGCAAGTCGGGCAGCCCCATGATTTTCCTGAGTTCGCGCGCGACTTTGATCTCTTCGCCGTTGTACCCGCTCTCGACGTCAAGCGTGTCGTTATGGCTGAACACATTGAACGCGTACGGGTGCGGCAACACCTTCGGTTCATACGCACGCCCCGCCAATGCGGCCTCCGTCGAAGCGCGAAGCTCCTCCATCGCCGCAGCCCCAGCGCCCGACGCCGCCTGATAGGTCGACGCAATCACCCGCTTGATCGGGTTCACCTGGTGTAACGGCCACAGCGCCATTGCCGAGATGATCGCGGTGCAGTTCGGATTGGCGACAATGCCGGCATGCGTAAAGGCGTCACGCGGATTGATCTCCGGCACCACCAGGGGCACGTCTTGGTCCATCCGGAACGCGGACGAGTTGTCGATCACAACCGTGCGCCGGCGTGCAGCCTTGGCGAAATCCTTCGAGATCGAACTCCCGGCCGAGAACAGCGCGATGTCGACGTCGTCGAGGCTCACCCCATCGAGCGCGTCGATCGTAACCTCGCGCCCTTGAAAGCCGATGCTCTTGCCCGCCGACCGCGCGGAGGCGAGGAGCTTCAGGCGCGACAACGGAAACTTCCGTTGCTCCAAACACTTCACAAGCTCGACGCCCACAGCGCCCGTGGCACCGACGACGGCGACGGAAGGCGAGGGCGGCAAAGCGCGGCGGTGGTTGCGGGAGGCAAGTTCGGCGACGGACATCGGTCTCTCTCGTGTGTAAGCCGGAGACGGGCGCCGATGTGCTTCGGCCCCGTCCGTTTCCCGGCGGGGCTCTGGAAGCTCGCGCGCGCTTTAAGCCTCGCGCGCGATGTCCAAAGCCGCCCAGGATTTGGGCGTCTTCGTTTTCATCGTGCGCTTCGACATAGGCAGCATCATGGCGCGCTGATAACAAGGCGACGGATAAGCGTCAAGGCGGCAGGCGGTCTTAGCCATGGATACGTCACTAATCTTACGAAGCCTTGAGTTGGTGGCCGAGCGCGGCGACCCCGCGGCGCACGTCTACGCCCGCGTCTTTGCGGCACACCCGGAGATGGAAAAGCTCTTCGTGCGCGACACGACGGGCAGCATCCGCGGCAACATGCTTTCCGAAGCGCTGACCGCCATGCTCGATTTCATCGAGCGCGACAACTACGGCGGCAACTTGATGCGCGCCGAAATCGTCAACCACGAAAACCTCGGCGTGCCGCGCGAAGTGTTCGCCGGATTCTACACAACCCTTCGCGACACGTTCGCAGAGTTGCTGGGCGCGGCGTGGACAAATGACATGAACGCCGCCTGGGATGAACTACTGGCGCGCGTCGACCGCGCACTCGCCCGTGAGATGTGACAGTAGCGCGCGCGGAGTACTGCGCGAGGGATGCTTAATTCGCGCTCTGCGTTCTTGGCGGCCTGGGCGAACTGGTGTACTCGCAAAGACATGAACGTTTTCGCCGCAGCAGCATTGATGTTGGCGGTAGCGGTGCCGGCACCGGCGCCGTCGGCCGATCCTGCGCGCGACACGGTGCTGTGCAGCGACCTCGAGGCCGCGCTCGACCGGCGCTTCGATGCCTGTAACGGCGTCATCGCCGACCCGACGCTTCCCGTTGACGTCCGCTTTGAGGCCTATCTGCGCCGCGCCGCCATCTACTTCATGGAGAAGGGCGACTTCGAGAAAGCGATCGCAGACGCAAGTGAGGCGATCAAACTGAAACCCGACGACGCCCGCGGCCATGCCGCCCGCGGCGGTTTTGAGACCGCCTACAATCAGTTCGAGAAAGCGATCACCGATCTCAGTGAAGCGATTCGCCTGGCACCGGACTTCGTCGGCGGTTTCGCGCAACGCGCCTACGCCTATGTGCAGACCGGCCAAACCGACAAGGCCATCGCCGACTACGACGAGGTCTTGCGCCTTCAGCCCGGCGACGCGAACACGTACTACGACCGAGGCGGCGCCCTGGAGAAGAAGGGCGAGTTCGACAAAGCCCGCGCCGACTTCGAACAAGCCATCAAGCTGCAGCGCGACTACGCCGGCGAATTCCCCGACACCTGCTTCGGCACCACCGAAAAAGGCGAACGCGGCCTAAAAAACTGGCCCGCCTGCGAGGACGTGAACTAGGTCGGCACGCCAAAGGCACTGCGCCAGCCTCTTTTTGGTCGTCATGGCCGGGCTTGACCCACGGCTGTCCGGTTTAGCATTGCAGGAAGCCAAAGTTCATCTGTGGGTGTTTTTCGCGAGGTCGGTCTGGGTCGAGCATTCGGCCGATGGTGCGCCGGTGCATGAGGTTGGCGCGGA
>JANLXP010000522.1:0-1807 GCA_031365165.1 Alphaproteobacteria bacterium | reverse complement strand
CTCTTCGACGAAGTGCCAGAGGATCATCGAGGTGACGGCGGGGTCGGCGTCCTTGAAAAGATATTCGCGATCTTCGACCAGCATGTTGCCGACCGTCAGGCCCATCGCCTCGAACCCTTCGGCATAGGCGAGATTGAACGTGAACGAGCGCCTGGCCGCGAAGGCGTCGTAGTCCGCTTTCAGTTGCGCTTCGTGCGGGGCCACGGATTTGTAGCCCATGTCGGCGAGGCGCTTGTTCCATTGCTGGTGTTGGCGGAAGTGGGTCGCCTCTTGCGCGATGTAGAGGTCGACGTCGCGCTGCAGGTTCGGGTCCGAGATCTGCGCGCGTGCTTTGCGTATCGTTTCGATCAGGTAGGGTTCCAGATAAGGCATCGCGAGCGAGCCGCCGTTTACGATGTGGCTGAACTCCGGCCGCGCCGCATTCCAATGCGCGCTCGCGCCGTCGGGATAGGCAAAGCGCATGCGGCGCACGGTCATGCCGGTGGCTTCTGTTTCGGGCATGGGTATCCCCCGCGCGCGTGTGATCTCTCGCGTGAGGCTATCGCGTTACGAGGGCTAAAGGGAGGTGGAAAGCGCGTTTACGATCTATTCGATCGGCGGTTCTTCGGCGGTGTCGTGTTCGACGCTTTCGTCGTTCTTGAGCGGCTCGTCGCCGGAGACGGCCGGGACGCTAAGGTCCGGTGTGATTTGGTCGGGCGGCGGCTTTTGGCCTTTGTGTTTTCGTGCGTACGCTTCTTCTTTCTGTTGGAACTTGTAGCGGATGTCGTCGGGGGTGAATTGCGTATAGCCCCGCGCATGCGCCATCGGCGGCATGCCGCTGGGCGCCAGATAGAAGACACCGATCAGCGTCAAAACAATCACCGCGGCGGCGATGATGAGGACGAGTTGGCGGTCCATGCGGTTCGAGCCTCGAGATTCGTGAGGCTCAAAGCTAGCGCCAACCGCTTAATGCTTTGTCAATCTCTCGCCCGCAATTCGAGACGGTGCGGCGATCGGCTAGCCCCACCAAACAACGATGAGCGCGATCTCGACCATAACGAGCGCGATTTGGAAGAAGAGAAACGTCCAGAGCGTGCGGTTGTTCAGCCAGTCCCATTCCTTGGCTTGGCCGTAGGCTTGGATCGCCTCGGTCGTGGCGAAGAGGCCGAAGGCGCTGCCCAAGGCGGGGAGACCTTCGGCGCCGCCGATGCCCAGCCACGCGAGCGCGCGGGCGGCGATGTGGCTTGCGAAGGCCACGGTGCGTTCGGCGAGGAAGGCGTTCCAATTCGCGCGCTCGGCCGCCTTCGTGACTTTCTTCTTGTCGAGTTTGGTGGAGAGCGCGGCGGGCAGCAGGATCAAGAACTCCGCGATCGCAGCACCCAGCGCCATGACCAGCGCGTCGGAGAAGCGCGCGCCCCAATACCAAAACGCGAAGGCCGAAAGGCCGATCTCGCACACCGACGACCAGATGCCGGAGAGGAGCGACGCCGCCCAATCCTGCAGCGCCACCGTCGCCGTGCGCTGCACGACGAAGTCGGCCAAAACCTTCAACACGACGGCGAGCACCCAACTGCCCGCGCCCAACAACAACCAGCCCCAAATCGTCATGGGGCCACTATGGGCTGAGTGTGGCGGGGTTGTCGAGAAACCGGGGGTGGTTTCCCGCAAGCTACGCGCGATTATAAAAGGTCGTCATGGCCGGGCTTGACCCACGGCTGTCCGGTTTAGCATTGCAGGAAGCCAAAGTTCATCTGTGGGTGTTTTTCGCGAGGTCGGTCTGGGTCGAGCATTCGGCCGATGGTGCGCCGGTGCATGAGGTTGGCGCGGA
>JANLXP010000511.1:0-11308 GCA_031365165.1 Alphaproteobacteria bacterium | reverse complement strand
CCCAATTCCCACAGCACTTCGAACGCTACTTTGTAGGCCGCGCCGTTCGCGCAATCGAGCACGATGCGCATGCCGTCGAGACGTTGGGTCGCGGGGAACGTGCGTTTGGCGAATTCGATGTAGCGGGCTTGCGCGTCTTCGATGCGCTTGGCGCGACCGAGCTTCGAGGCGTCGGCGAGGCCGTGTTCGAGGCCGTTGTCCATCAAGTCTTCGATGGCGCTTTCAACTTGGTCCGACAGTTTGTAGCCGTCGGGACCGAACAGTTTAATGCCGTTGTCTTCGTAGGCGTTGTGGGAGGCCGAGATCATCACGCCCAAATCGGCGCGGAGCGAGCGCGTCAGCATCGCGACGGCGGGTGTCGGCAGCGGACCGAATTGCAGCACGTCCATGCCGACCGAGGTGAAGCCTGCGACCAGCGCGGTTTCGATCATGTAGCCGGAGAGGCGCGTGTCCTTGCCGATCACCACGCGATGGCGATGGTGGCCGCGCGTGAAGTAGCGGCCCGCCGCCATGCCGACGCGCAGCGCGGTTTCCGCCGTCATCGGTGCGGTGTTCGCTTTGCCGCGAATCCCGTCTGTTCCGAAGTACTTCCGGCTCATTCAATCCCCTCAAAGTCAGTGGTCGAAGCTAGCACGGAAAGCTTTCGATCCCGAAGCTCCGGACACGGACGAACGTCACGAATTGTTAAGGATTCTGACGGTTCTGGAGCGCCGTCCACACGGAAAGGGCGTGCTTCAGCGCCGCGACGTCGTGGGTGCGCAGGAAGTCGGCGCCTTGGCGTGCGGCAAAGAGCTCGGCTGCAAGGGTGGCTGGACCCGAGGCCGCCACCTCAACGCCCGCGAGTCGTCGGATGAACGACTTGCGGCTGACGGAGATGAGGACCGGAAGTTTGTAGCGCGCCTTCAATTCGCCCAACCGCCGTAGCACGGTGAGCGAGACTTCCGGGTCGGTGCCGAGGAAGAAGCCCATGCCGGGGTCGATGACGATACGCTCGCGCGTGATGCCCGCGCTCTCGAGGGCTTTC
This sequence comes from Alphaproteobacteria bacterium, assembly GCA_031365165.1. Lineage (GTDB taxonomy): Bacteria > Pseudomonadota > Alphaproteobacteria > Micropepsales > Micropepsaceae > SZUA-430. The sequence goes on along the minus strand of JANLXP010000511.1, from coordinate 10,284 downwards.
AGTCGCGCGTCGAAGAACGCGAACAAGCGCTCGAAGATTGTCGTGGGGTCGGTTGCCATGCGCTCCGCCCTGCCCCGCGGCGCCACGTTGTGCATGACGATGAGGCGTGCGCTGGATCGTGCGAGTGCGGGGTAGATCGACGCGTCGGGGAACCCCAGGATGTCGTTCAGCCAGGCAATCTCTTGCGTGAGTGCCCAGCGTTGGGTCTCGGGCGCGAACGTGTCGATCGAGAGCGCGGCCTTGCCTTTGACCGCCGCGACGATGGGCGTCAGCCGCGCGATCTCAACGTCCGGGGGCACGTGTTCGGCGTCCGGGTTTGAGGCTGCGGCACCGAGGTCGATCGCATCGGCGCCGTCCGCGGTCAGCTTCAGCGCATGCGCGATCGCTGCGTCGGGCGCCAGAAACTTGCCGCCGTCGGAGAACGAATCCGCTGTCGCGTTGACGATGCCGAAGATGCGCGTCATGACCTGCGCGCATTCTTGTTATCGCTGAATTGCGACGTTACCGGCACGTCAGCATAGGCGAGCCCACGACTTCGCCTTGGTCGGTGATGAGGCCTTCGAGCTTACACTCTTGGACGTCGGGTGGGACCTCTTGCACGACCGTGCGATCGGTTTCGTGGTAGCGGCAGACCATGACGATGGGGCGGCCGGGCGAGCGGGTGAACTGCCAGCGCTGCTCGAGCACTTTCGGGTTTGGACCTTCTTCCGGCGCGAGGTCGGCCATTTCGCGCGGGTCGCCGTCGAAGAACGAGACATAGCGGAACTTGTAGGAGACCGGCATACCGCCGGACGTTTCATCGGTGTCGAGGGTTGAGGGACACGCGAGTTCGCTTGCGGCGGCGGCCGAGAGCGTGGCGGCGAAGGCAACGGCAGTCACGAAGAAGAGACGCATCATGAAACCCCAAACTTGAAGGACGCGGAGCTTGTGCAAATGGCGCACGAAAAGCAAAGGCCCCGCGAAGAATTTGCGGGGCCTTTGTCAGCGATATTTTTCTTGACGCGTTAGCCGGGCTGCGGTTCCGGGTTCAGGTCCGGACCACGCGGACGGCCGGCACTCGGCACCGACGACGACGGCGGACGCGGCGTTTGCGTCTCGTCGTTCGGCGGCTCGCGCACGATTTTTTCGCCGCGCAGCAGCGCTTTGATCTCGTCGCCGCTCAAGGTTTCGAATTCGAGCAACGCGCGGCCGATGATGTGCAGGTCTTCGATCTTGTCGGTCAGAATCTGGCGGGCCTTCTGGTAGCCGTCGTCCACGAAGCGGCGGATCTCTTCGTCGATCAGCTTCGCCGTCGCGCCGGAGATGTTTTGCGTGCGCGAAACGGAGTGGCCGAGGAAGACTTCTTCCTGGTCCGCCGAATAAGCCACGGTGCCGAGCTTTTCGCTCATGCCCCAGCGGGTGACCATCGCACGCGACAGACGGGTCGCCTGCTCGATATCCGACGATGCGCCGGAGGTGACCTTGTCGTGACCGAAGATCAGCTCCTCAGCGACGCGGCCGCCCATCATGATCGCCATGCGCGAGACCATCTGCTCGCGCGAGAACGATAGCTTGTCGGATTCCGGCAGTTGCATGACCATGCCGAGTGCACGGCCGCGCGGGATGATCGTCGCTTTGTGCACGGGATCGGCCGCCGTCACGTTCATTGCGACCAAGGCATGGCCGCCTTCGTGGTAGGCGGTCAGCTTCTTCTCGTCTTCCGACATGACCATGGAGCGGCGTTCGGCGCCCATCATGACCTTGTCTTTGGCTTCTTCGAAGTCGCGCATCGTGACCATGCGCTTGTTGAGACGCGCGGCCAGCAGTGCGGCTTCGTTCACGAGGTTCGCCAAGTCGGCGCCGGAGAAGCCGGGCGTGCCGCGCGCGATGACGTTCGCGTTCACGTCAGGGGCCAGCGGCACCTTCTTCATGTGCACTTTCAGGATCTTCTCGCGACCGATGATGTCGGGGTTCGGCACCACGATCTGACGGTCGAAGCGGCCTGGGCGCAGCAGTGCCGGGTCCAGCACGTCCGGACGGTTGGTCGCCGCAATAAGGATCACGCCTTCGTTCGTGTCGAAGCCGTCCATCTCGACGAGCAACTGGTTCAGCGTCTGCTCGCGCTCGTCGTTGCCGCCGCCAAGGCCTGCGCCACGGTGACGGCCGACAGCGTCGATTTCGTCGATGAAGATGATGCAAGGCGCATTCTTCTTCGCTTGTTCGAACATGTCGCGCACGCGGCTGGCGCCGACGCCCACGAACATTTCGACGAAGTCTGAGCCCGAGATCGTGAAGAACGGCACGTTCGCTTCGCCGGCGATGGCGCGGGCGAGCAACGTCTTGCCAGTGCCCGGCGGACCGATGAGCAGCGCGCCCTTTGGAATCTTGCCGCCGAGGCGTTGGAACTTTTGCGGGTCGCGCAGGAATTCGACGATTTCCTGCAGGTCGCCTTTGGCTTCGTCGATGCCAGCTACGTCTTCAAACGTGACGCGGCCGTGGCGTTCGGTCAGGAGCTTGGCCCGGCTTTTGCCGAAGCCCATGGCTCTGCCGCCGCCGCCCTGCATCTGGCGCATGAAGAATATCCAGACGCCGACGAGCAGTAGAATCGGGAACCAGTTGGCAATGATCGACAGCAACGAGGGCGATTCGCTGTTCGTGTCGGCGAACGAGACGTTGACCTTGAAGCCTTCGAGTTGCTTGGCGATCTCGCCGTTGTCCTTCGGACCGACGCTGTTGAATTCTTTGTTCGTGTCGCGGTACTTGCCGCTGATCTTCTCGTCGTGGAACGTCACTTCTTGGATCTTGCCTGCTTCCGCGTCGCGTACGACCTGCCAGAGCGGGATGTCGCTTTTGCTGACCTGCGGCGTGGTGCCGGAGAACAGGTTGATCAGAGCCAAGACCAAGAGGCCGATCACGACCCAAACCACGATGTTACGCAGATTCTGATTGCCGTTCATTCGCTGATACCGGATCCCGTGTTCACAAGAGGGCCTTAAGCGCCCAAGCCGAAGAGTTCAGATAGGTGCGGTGCGGGGCTTTCGCCAGCGCAAATCATAGCAACCTTTTGTGGAGCAGACTCCTTAAGTTCCTGCAAACCCTACGAAACGGGCGGAAATTGCGGGTTCGTCACCGGCGAAAGCAATGAGTGGTGCGGCGACCAAGCGGTCCTGGCGCCACAGTGCGGGCAGACCGGCGCCGATCCTGCGCGGTTCGACAGGCGGCAGCTTCGCGGCCTTGCCTGCTGCTTTGAGACCCACGAGCCCAAGGCAGCGCACATCCACCCTGCCCTTCGCGGATTTGGGAACCGAGATGACGAAGCGGCGATCCCATAGTCCCGTTGCGCCAGGTTCGATTGCGAGGTCGGGCGCTTCTTTCGCGAGGGCTGCTTCTTCGCGGGTGGCGAGGATTGTTTTCGCGTCGCGTCTCGCCAAGCGGCATCCGCCCAGTGTTCGGCCGGAGGGTTTCGACGCGCTGAGCCAATCGAGGGCCGCTTCGGTTTGCTCGAAGCGGGGCGGATAGGTGCCGCCGCCAACGACTTCGATGAGGCGCGCGAGGGCACGTAGTGCGACTTCGCGCGGGGCGCTGGCGAAGCGTTGTGCATCGATGAGCGCGTAGCCCCAGGGCGTCGCATCGACGGCGCCTGCGAGGAGCGCGGCGACGGCTGCTTCGATTGCTTCGCGGGCGCGGGCGAGATGTGCGGCGGCGGAGGCGATGCGTTCGCTGGTTAGGCCCGCGTCGTGAAGCGCTTCGGCGGCGCCACGGATTTTCACGCGGGCGAAGCGGTCGTTCGCGTTGCTGGGGTCGGAGAGCCATTCTTGACCGAGCTGCGTGAGCGTCGCGGTCAGACGTGCGTGCGCGACGTTCAGCAACGGACGCGCAATCGTGAGGTCCCTGAAGCCCGCGATTGGAAATGGCGCGGCGCTTGCCATGCCGCTCAAACCGTCGAGGCCGCTGCCCCGTGCAAGGCGGAGTAGAAACGTCTCGGCTTGGTCGTCGAGTGTGTGACCGGTCAGCAGAACGCTGATGCCGGCCTCGCGCATGCGTTCGCCGATCAGGCGGTAGCGGGCGTCGCGCGCGTGAGCTTGGATGTTTTGCGCAGGCTTGCGGCCCGCCCAGAGCAGCGTCTCGTGTGGGACACCACGTGCGCGTGCCCAGGCGGCGACGCGGGCGGCTTCGCCTGCCGACTCGGGACGCAAGGCGTGATCGACGGTGAGCGCGAGTGGTGGCGGCGCTTTGTGCTTCTTGCACCAAGCCGCCGTGAGGACGAGCAGCGCCATCGAGTCGGCGCCGCCGGAGACGGCGATCGCAAACGGCGGCACGAGCCCAAGGCTTGCTAGCGCTGCATCGAACTCGGCGCTTGCTACCGGCTTACTTGCCGCAAGCGGCTTCGGCCGAGCGTTTGGCGGCGCGGTCGACGAGCGGCTTTGCGGCCATCGGGTATTTGACTTTGAGCGCGCCAAGCGTGGTGCAGCCTTCTTTCTTTTGGCCGAGTTCGAGCAACGAAAGGCCAAGCTTCAACATAGCCTCAGGCGCTTTGGCCGTCTTGGAATAGCGCTTCAGCACATCCGCGAACGACTTGGCCGAGCCTTGGTAGTCCTTCTGCGTGAAGGCTATGTCGCCGACCCAAAACTGCGCGGGGCCCGCCAGTTGATCGGCTGGGTTTGCGGCGACGAACCTGCGGAATGCGCCTTGCGCTTCCGTGTATTGCGCGCGGCTCAAGAGATCCATCGCGTCGTCGTATTGCTGTTGCGACGATGGGCCAGCCGCCGTGTCGGCGGCTACCGCGTCAGCCGGGACCGAGCCCAGCGTGCCCGCTGGCTTGCCGCCTTGGTTGCTGCCGCCGCGCGTAAGAGCGACGGGCGGTGCGGCCTTCGCTGCAGGAAGTGCTGCGCTTGCGCCCGGGGCCGTGATGGCGCTTGCGGGCGCGCCGCCTTCGAGCGCGCCGAGGCGGTAGTTCGATTCCTTGCGCGCGATGTCGAGTTGTTCGGTGAGCGTCTTCACCTGAAACGACAACGTTTCGACTTGGCCGCGCAGTTCGCGCAGCGACTGTTCCATATCGTTCAGCCGTGCGCCGCCGGCGCTGACGCCGCCCGCTGGTCCACCAGCGAGGCCGCCGGATGTCGCGGGCGGGTTGCCTTTGTAGACGTCGAATTGGAGTTCGCGCAGGTCGCGCTCGACGCGATCGAGCTTGTCTTGAAGGTCATCGACGTCGGCCGGCCATGCGGCGGGGGCGAGCGAGAGCGCGAACACGGTGGCGAACGCTGCCGCGGTCAGCAGCTTCGGGCGTGGCAATGACATCATGACTGAACTCCGCTCAAGCACTTCGGGCGTTAGATCGCCCGGACGGGTGACGAAATTGAGGCAGGCAGCCCCAAAATGCTAGGGGGCGCGCGAACCCAAGATTCGCGCGCCCCGAGAACTGCATTAAACCGACAGTTTAAGAGCCGGCCCCGGCGGAGATGACAGAGAAGCCGCGGCGATTTTGCTGCCAGCAGCTGTCGTCGGCTTCGGCGCAAACCGGACGCTCTTTGCCGTAGCTCTTCGTCTGCAGGCGTGCCGCATCGACGCCGACCGAGACCAAGAACTCTTTCACGGCATAGGCGCGGCGATCGCCGAGCGCCAGATTGTATTCGCGCGTACCGCGTTCGTCGCAGTGGCCTTCGACCATCAAGCGGACCTGCGGATACTGCTTCAGCCAGGCTGCTTGCTTTTGCAGAATGGCCTGCGCGTCAGGGCGGACCGAATGCTGGTCGAGATCGAACAGCACCGTGTCACCGACATTGACGCGGAAGTCTTCCGCCGAACCCGGCTTGATCGCCGATGGCGGCGTCGTCGTTACAGGCGCCGTCGCCTCTTCTTTCGTCGAAGAGCACGCCGTCAGCAGAAACGATCCCGCGATTACCGCGAAACCCAATTTCATTGCACCACGAAACATCCCGCTACTCTCCCTCACCCAACAAAGGGCTCACACGCCCCCGTGCGAAACCCGAGAAACCCTATCTCGCATGCGTAGTCGCCGCTATGGCGAAGCGTCAAGCACGCAGAGCGAGTTTTGCATAAAACCCAGTTAATCAACGTGACAATTGTCGCAAATTGCTTAGCGATTCAGTGGGGACCAAGCGGGATCCGACGCTTCGCCCGGCGTGATGACCTTGCGCAGGTTCACACCGGTCAGATCGACAGACCAGACCGAGGAACTGCCGCTTTGGCCACCGCGACCAGGAGTTGAGCGCGTGAAGAGAATCACGCGGCCGTTCGGCGACCAGGTGGGACCCTCTTCCGAATAGCTTGAGGTCAGGATGCGCTCGCGCTGACCGTCGGGCGCCATGACGCCGATCGAGAAGGTTTGGCCAACCTGCTTCGTGAAGGCGATCAGGTCGCCGCGCGGGCTCCACACGGGCGTGGTGTAACGGCCCTGGCCGAACGAGATGCGCTGCTGGCCGGAGCCGTCGGCGTTCATCACGTAAAGCTGGGGCGAGCCGCCGCGGTCGGAGTTGAAGACGAGGCGCGAACCGTCCGGCGAGAACGACGGCGACGTGTCGATGCCGGGGTCGCTGGTCAGGCGCTGTGGCCTGCGCGAGCGCAGGTCGACGACGTAGATGTCGACGTTGTTGTCGCGCGAATAGCTGAAGATCACGCGGTTGCCGTCCGGCGCGAAGCGGGGGGCGAACGTCATGCCGGAATACTGGCCGATGACCTCGCGCTGGCCGGTCTGCAGGTCGAACACGAAGACCGACGGTATCGCGCGCTCATACGACATGTAGGTGATTGCCTGCTTCGTCGGCGAGAACCGCGGCGAGAGCACGATGAAGTCGCCGCCGGTCAGGAACGACGGGTTTGCGCCGTCCTGATCCATGATCGACAGGCGATAGCGGCGCTTAATCTTCGAGCCCGATTCGGAGATGAAGACGATGCGGGTGTCGAAATAGCCCTTTTCGCCGGTCAGACGCTCGTAGATCGCGTCGGCGACAAGGTGGCCCAAGCGGCGCCAGTTCTCCGGCGTCGTCTTGAACGACATGCCGACCATCTGCTGCTCGCCGAAAATGTCCCAGAGGCGGAAGTCGACTTGCAGCTGGCCGTCGGCGAGTTGGTGCGCCTGGCCGGTGACGAGGCCTTGCGCATTGATCGTGCGCCAATCGCCGAAGCGCGGGATCGACGAGAAGTTCGTGATCTTTTCGACGTAAGAGCGCGGGTCGAGCGGCGCGAACAGGCCCGAGCGTTCGAGGTCGCCGCGAATGACGCCAGCAACTTGGGCCGCGGTCTGCTGATCGCGCGGGTTCGTGCCGAGGAAGTCCGTGATCGCGATCGGGATCGGTTGAACGACGCCCTTGTTCAGGTCGACTTCGAGCGCGGCATTGGCTGGCGCCGTGAACGCGGCCAGTGCCAGCGCCAGTGCGCCAAAGATGCTGCGTGAAAGGTTTTTCATGTCGTCCTCGTCTAGTTTCAAGAGTCCGGAGGTCGGAACGTAATCACGATCTCGTTCCAGCCCTTCTCGCCTGCATACTTTTCCGGCGGAAGGTCATACGGGCCGCAAATGTGTACCGCGCGAATAGCCGAATCTGCGGCGGCACGGAAGTAGGGATCGCCTAAGCGACCTTGATCAAGCAATTGGGGCGGTGATGCAATGGTTCCGTCCTCATTGAAGAACACGCGCACTCGCAGCACAAGCGCGGCCGGATCGGGAGCACCAGCCGGTACATTCCAGCATTTCTGAAGTTGGCTTGTGAGCGCGTCGATTTCGCTTGCTGTCATCGCGTTTTGCGCGCCAGCCGCTTTCAGCGAGCGATCGGCGGTCGCCTTCGCGGGCGCAGCCTTCTTTTCTTTTGGCTGATCGGTGCTGTCGAGGCTTTTTAGAATCTTGTCGACGTCGAACTCGTCCTTCGGTTTTTCGGGCTTCGGTTTGGCGCGCGGGGTCGACATCGCGAAGCGTTGCTGCGGCGGTTCGGGCGGCTTCGGTTTTTCGGGCTCTTTCTTTTCCGGTTCGGGCTCGAGCGCGGGTGCGTCGTCTTCCGGCGGTGGAGGCGGCGGCTCGGCAGCCGCGAAATCCGTCGGCGCCGGGGGCTGCGGGATTTCGATGGGCACGGGCTGCGGCTCCGGCGGCTTTGGCTCTTCGGCTTGTTCTTGCGGCGCGACGTTCGTCATGTCGGCCACCGTCAACAGATCGACGGGCACGATGTCGGACTGCATCACGACGGGCGGTGCCATGTACGGCCAGACGACGAACACGCCGGCCAGCGCGAGGGCGTGCAGAAGCGCCGACGTAAACGCTGCGCCAAACAGCGAGTCGCGTTCGGGCGTGTTAGTTGTGCTTCTTGCTCTCGCCACGCGGAGGCTCTGTCACTAGGCCGATGCGACGGAAACCCGCCGCATTCAACTCACCCATCACTTGCATCACCGTGCCGTAGTCGACCGATTTATCGCCGCGCACGAAGATACGTTGGTCGTAGCCGCTCTCGGCGATCGCGGTCACCTTCACCGCCAGTTCTTCGAGCGACACGGCTTCGGATTCCAGTTTCCCACCGCCGAGGAAAATCTTGCCGTTTTTCTCGATCGAGACGGTCAACGGCTCTTTGTCTTGGCTTAGAAGTTTTGCTCGCGTCTTCGGCAGATCGACGGCCACGCCCGGCGTAAGCAGCGGCGCGGTCACCATGAAGATGATGAGCAGAACCAGCATCACATCGACCATCGGGGTGATGTTGATGTCGGAATTGGGTTTCAGCCGGGTGCGCCATGCGCCGCGCCCGCGATGCGATCCGCCGTTGATGACACCCGCCATCTAGCGCGCCTTCTCGTCGAGTTGGCGCGACAGGATGGCCGCGAATTCATCGGAGAACGCTTCGAGGCGGCTTGCGATGCGGCCGACCGACGTCGAGAGGTGGTTGTAGGCGATGGACGCCGGAATGGCGGCGAGCAAGCCCATGGCGGTTGCGAACAACGCTTCCGCGATGCCCGGTGCCACGACGGCCAGCGACGTGTCGTGGCTTGCCGCGATCGAGCGGAACGAATTCATGATGCCCCAGACCGTGCCGAAGAGGCCGATGAACGTCGCGTTGACGCCCACGGTCGCCAAGAAGCCCAGCGAGGATTCCAGGCGCGTGATTTCGCGACCGATCGTGACGTTCATGACTTTGTTGATGCGGTCTTTGACGCTGGGCAACAGGCCGGTTGCGACCGAGCCGCTTTCGAAGGAGCGTTTCCATTCGCGCATCGCGGCGACGAAGACGTGCGCCATGGGGTGTGATTCGCTGCGCGACTGAAGCGATTGATAAACGTCGTCGAGCGAGCGGCCGGACCAGAAGACTTGCTCGAACCTTTCGGCCTGCGCGCGGACGCGGCCGATGCGCATCCATTTGCCAATAATGATCGCCCACGACCAGACGGAGGAAAACAGCAGCACGCCCATCACCGCCTTCACGACGATGTCGGCTTTCATGAAGAGCGTCAGCGGCGACATATCGATGCCGGGCGCTGCAGCCGCCCCGCCCGCATCGCGCGCGCCATCGGGCGGCGCCAACGGAATCGTTTGCGGCGTCGGATCGACCGGCGCCGCGCTCGGCGCTTGGACCCAATCGCCGAGGTGCGTCCAATGGTCGGCGAGCGCCATGAGCGGCTTCACGAAGGCGGCTGCATCATGGACGAGAGCGAGCGCTGAAAACTCCATAGACCCTTCTTCCCCTCAGAGATGACGCCGCGCCCGCAAGCGGCCCTCAGCCAGCACAAGACGGCTCTGGAAGGACGCAACCAGACCCGTCTAACGTGTCGAAATTTGGGCGCAGAAAACTGCGGTTTCCGTGCCTCGCACCCAAACCCTTAACGCTTCCCTAACCCGAACGGACGAGGAGGCCAAGAGCTAGCGGGACAAATGACAGGGACTTCACGCAACTACCCCACTTCTCTGCACGGAAAACTTGCGGCGGTGCGATGGCTTCGCGCATCGTGGGGTCTGTCGATTTGTCGCCGGAGGTCTTTCATGCGTGCGTTTGCGGTTGCGGTTTTTGCTTTCGGTTGTGCAGCGACGGCTTACGCGAACATGCTGCCGCCGCAGCGCATTACGCAGCGTTCCTATTTCGCCGGCACATGGTCGTTCGACGGAACGTGCGCGAGCGGGGACGGGATGGTGCTGCAAGCGGACGGCAAAGCGAGCTACGACGAGTGGGGGACGGGCTTATGGGCGATCGCCGAGAACGGCGGACGTTTGGTGCTCATCATGGAAGACATCAGCGAGGAAGCGGACCGCCGCAAGGAAGCGGAGATGATCGAATTCCGCGATGTCTCGCGCAGCGGGCCAATGCTCTGGATGACGCG
>JANLXP010000501.1:0-3495 GCA_031365165.1 Alphaproteobacteria bacterium | reverse complement strand
GACTGATCCTCTCCTGCTCCGTAATCAGTGGGAACAGCGGTGGCCCCGTTCTCTCTAGCGATAGAAAGGTTGTTGGTGTTGCAGTTCGAGGCGCAAAGAACGCTGATGCTTCGGAGCAAACTTACGAGCACGAGGTGATTCCTATCTCTGCCCTCAAATATTTGGGGTTCTAAATCATAGGGCAGTCAGTTAGTTCAGTGACTTTGCGCAGGGCAAATTGGAACAGTGTATGGGACGCCCCTAATAATCTTCGAGCCCAACGATGGCTCACCTAGTTTACCGACGGCCCAACCGCGTGACTCGCTGAATGAACAATTGCAACCACGAACCCTACAGCCCAGAGTGGATCAACGCGTTAACTGACGAAGCCAGGAAAACAGTCTTGGCTGGTCCATTCGGTCGCTATCTGATGATGAGCGGCGGCGACCACGTGACGTGGATCACGTGGACTCGATCAAGTCGTATGTTGATTATGCCACCCATCCGGCACAATGGATCTTTCTTTTTTTTGGATTGTGGACTCGGACCAATCGGGGTAACGGCCGCTCACGTATATCAAGAATATCAGCACCACCGCGCGCAAGGTCGCGTCCAAGATTGCCAGATCGGAAATGTCCCCTTCAACCCAGAAGATAGACTTATCGACTGTGGAAGTGGAAAGGAGCCTGACATTGCGACCTTTCGTGTTACCCAAGCGGAGGTGCAAGCAACGAACAACCAACCGGTCAAAGGCACTAACGGTGCATGGCCCCAACCACCCGCTCCGGGGGAGACAGTCTTCTTCGCTGGCTTTCCCGGAATAGAGCGCTGGCAAATCGGACGGCGATCTCTCAGCTTTGGCCTTCATGCCGCGATGCAGCAAGTCACGACCCACACTGAATATCAAATTAGATGCCGCTACGATCGCGCGTTCATGCTTGGAGTCTTTGGCATTGGCATCCCGCCAGTTGGCCGAGATCCTGGGGGCATGAGCGGTGGCCCCATGCTCGCACCAGTCTACGCAAACCGGACATGGAGTTGGCGGCTAGTGGGTGTAATTTCCGAAGCCCATATGCAGGACGGCTGGGAGGAAGTAACTGCTGTGCGAGCCCACTTCATTCTGCCAGACGGGAGGATCGCGCGCGGCTAACGCGAATGTCAGGCGCTATTCCGAATCCGAATGTCCGTCCGACGGCGGTGGGATGCACGCGACCAATTCGGCTTCGCTGGGCGTGGCCGCGAGCGGCAGCGTGACGACGGTCTTTCCGTCGCGCGAAAGCTCCAGCAGCGTCGCGCCGCCCATCGCCTTCATCGCGGTCGGGTCGAGGTAAAGCCCCAACATCGACGCCGCGCCGCCGGCAAGGCTGACCCACCCCTCCGCGCTCGCGCGCCGCGCCTCATCTTTGTTGAAGCGAAGCTCGACCTTCGGCATCTCACTTTCCGACCAAGTTTTGAAGGCGGGATCCGAGATCGTCATCGCAACGCCGTCCGGGCCCGCCTCGATCGACGCGCGCAGCTGCTTACCGTCCGCGCCCGAAAGCCACCACCTGCACTGGTCCTCCTTCACCCACGGCTTCGCCGCCGGCGTTTGGCTGCACGCGGTAAGCGCGACAGCAGCGACGAGGCTCAGTGCAAGTTTCTTCGACATGACACGTCCCCGAATGTTGGCGCTATTTCTGAAACCAGCCGACATAGCTGAGCCAAAGCCCGAGCGCGAATTCGAGCACGATCGCGATCACCAGGATCGGCAGCGTTTGCACGACAATCACCGACATCGCGCTGCCAAGCGTCGGCGCGATCATCAGCAACCCACCTTTAAGCGCCGACGCGAACCCGATCAACGAAATCGCAATGGCCGCGGGCGTGTCCCAATGATGGTGGAACGCAACCACCACAAGCCCCGCCATCAGCGCAAAAGCGCCCGTCACAAACACGAGCGGCCCATCCTGCATGAACGCGGGAAAGAGCAGGTGCAACGTGTCCAACCGCGCAAACATCGCCACCGCAACGATCACGAGATACGGCCCAACAATGCGGGCCAAGGTGCGCGTACGCTCAACGGGGTCGGACATGGTTTTCTCCAGAAGTTTGGCTTGCCAAGCCGTAGCTCGCGGGAGCCGCGCCCGCCTTCGCCAAATGGCTTCGGCGTGGCAGCCTTCGCTCTACTCACGCGAGCGAAGGCTGGTGGGTGATGCAGGGATCGAACCTGCGACCCGCTGATTAAGAGTCAGCTGCTCTACCAACTGAGCTAATCACCCGACCGGTCTGGAAGCTCCGCGAACGCCGGACGGCAAGCGCGAAGAGGGCGTGCGTATAGCAAGCGGCCTGGGCCCTGTCCAGGAAGCGCTGAAATCCGCCACGCGGCACGGCGCCGCTGGCCAAACGTCACGCCAACACCCGCGTGATCGCGACCCCGCCATCCACGACCAGCGTCTGCCCGACGACGTAGTCGCCGGCACGGCTCGCGAGATAGATCGCGGCACCCGCCATGTCTTCATCTTGCCCGATGCGCCGTGCCGGGATGGACTTCGCAACGCGCTCACCCTCGTCGCGCGCCATGACGTTCATCTCCGACGCGAACGCGCCCGGCGCCAGCGACGACACAACGATGTTGTCCTCGATCAGCTTCAACGCGAGGCGCTTCGTCAGATGGATGAGCGCGGCCTTGCTGGCGCCGTAGGAATAGGTCTCCTGCGGCGTCACCGAAACGCCGTCTATCGACGTGATGTTGATGACCTTCGATGGCCGCGCCTGCGTCGCGCCCGCGCGCAACAATCCGTGCAGCGCTTGCGTGAGGAAGAACGGCGACTTCACGTTCAGATCCATCACCTTGTCCCAGCCCTTCTCCGCGAACACGTCGAACGGCTCGAGCCAGGCCGCGCCCGCGTTGTTCACCAAGATGTCGAGCTGCTTCTCGCGCGCGCCCAAAGTCGCGGCCAACGAACGCGCGCCGCTCACCTCCGAAACATCGACCGGGAGCGGGATGCACGTGCCGCCGCCTTGGCTGAGTTCTTTCGCCGCCGCCTCGCACGCCTGCGCTTTGCGCGATGAGATATAGACCTTCGCGCCGTGCGCCAGGAAGCCTGCCGCGATCATCTTCCCGATCCCGCGCGAGCCGCCGGTCACGAGCGCCGTGCGCCCTTCGAGTGAAAAGAGATTTTTCATGAGGGGTAACCTTTCGTTGCGACACGAGGCCACGTGTGCACGAACCGCCATGAGATTGTCCAGCCTCCGCCACAATCCTCCCCCTAGAGTGGCCCACCACCCCGGGAGAACCCCATGCCGCGCGCCTTTGTGACCCTCCTTCTGTGCACCACCGCCCTCGCCGCCTGCGGCGAGAGCGAACAGCAAGCAACGCGAACCGAGGGTTACGCCGGAGCGCCCGCGATGGATGCTGTCGCCCCAGCCGCACCACCGATGGCCGAAGCGTCCGTCGATCAGACACGCGGTTTTCAGTTTAGTGCCGGTACGAAGGCCGTCGACGGACGCACCGCACAGTCCGGCGAATCCTACGTC
>JANLXP010000473.1:0-2919 GCA_031365165.1 Alphaproteobacteria bacterium | reverse complement strand
AACTGATCGGCGAGCGGAACGAGGAAATAGTGAAGCATGAAACCCCGCCTATTGGTGCGCCGTCGCGAGAGCCCTGAGTGCTTCGACCACGAGACGCATCTTTGAACCGTTGGAGCCTTTGACCATGACGACGTCGCCAGCCCGGACCGTGTCCGCGACCGCACGCGCGATCTCGGACGATGCGCTTGCATAACCGCCGCGCTGCCGCACGGCAATTGCCTGCCAAAGACTATTCATGAGCGGACCGCTCGCAAACACGAGATCGATCTCATGCTCGGCAAGCGGTTTCGCGAGGCCTGCGTGCAGTTCTCCGCCGGTCGGCCCAAGCTCCAGCATGTCGCCGAGCACAGCGATACGCCGCCCGCCGGGCCCCGGTTTCACGCGCCCCAGTGTCGCGATCGACACAGCCATCGACAGCGGATTGGCGTTGTAGCTCTCATCGATCAGATCGAACGCGCCCTTCGCCATGGTGATTCGTTGCCGCGCACCGCGCCCCGAAAGGGCGCTCAGCGACGCCATGTCGGCTGCGGCCCGTTCCGCATCGGCACCCAGCGACGCAATCACCGCAAGCACGCCCAAACTGTTCAGCGCCCAATGTTCGCCGGGCGCACCGACCCGATACCGCAAGGCCTTACCGAACATCGTGACGCCGACATCCGTCCCATCCTCATCAAGCTGAAGATCTGTGAGCCGCACATCGCACGACGCTGCGCGGCCGAACGTAATCACGCGCGACGGCTTCGTCTTCGCCGCGCGATCTTTCAAATGCTCCGTCCACTCGAGATCGCCGTTGATGACAGCAATGCCGCCGGGCTCCAGACCCGAAAAAATCTCGGCCTTCGCATCGGCGATACCCGCGATCGACGAAAAATGTTCAAGGTGTACGGCGGTGACCATCGTGACGATCGCGACATGCGGGCGGACCTGCGCCGTCAGCGGCGTAATCTCGCCCGCGTGGTTCATCCCGATTTCGAAGACGCCATACTGCGTCTCGCGTGGCATTCGCGCGAGCGACAGCGGCACACCCCAAAGATTGTTGTAGGAGGCGGCCGACGCGTGCGTGCGCCCCTGTAGTTCCAGCAGGTGGCGCAACGCCTCTTTCGTACTCGTCTTGCCGACACTGCCGGTCACGGCGGCAACGCGTGCGCCCACGTCGGCCCGTCGCGCGCGCCCAAGGGTCTCAAGTGCAATCTGCACGTCGGGCACTTTGATCAGCTTGTCCGCGGCAACACCGGGCACATCGCGCGACACCAATGCAGCAGAAGCACCGCGCTTGATCGCTTCAGCCACAAAGTCGTGCCCGTCACGCGCGTCTTTCAGCGCCACAAACAAGTCGCCGGCTTGCAGCGTCCGCGTATCGATGGAAACACCGGTGATCGCAGCATCACCAACCGCGGCGCCACCGGTCGCAGTGGCAACTTGCTTCACAGTCCAGAGCGAACTCATCCCTGCCCTTTCGTCCGCGCGATCACGGCGCGCGCCTCATCCGTGTCATTGAAGGGTCTGATTTCACGGCCGACGATTTGCCCAGCTTCGTGCCCCTTTCCCGCGATCACGACAACATCGCCACGTTCTGCGGCCACAATAGCTGCCTCGATCGCCTTCGCGCGATCGCCGATCTCCTCAGCCCCAACGGCACCTTGCAGCACCGCCCGCCGTATCGCCGCAGCATCTTCGGTACGCGGATTATCATCGGTCACGATCACACGATCTGCATAGGCTTTCGCCGCCGCTCCCATCAAGGGACGCTTGCCGGGATCGCGGTCGCCGCCACACCCGAACACAACCCAGAGTCTCGCCGCCGTGTGCGGACGCAACGCCTTCAGAACCGTCTCGATCGCATCCGGCGTGTGCGCGTAGTCGACGTAGACCGGCACGCCGGCTACCGAGACACCAACTTTTTGCAACCGTCCCGGTGCACCCTCGAGTTCACCCAGCGCTTCGAACACCGCCGCAGCGTCGCCACCCAATCCCAACACGAGACCGGCCGCGATCATCGCGTTCGACGCTTGGAACCCGCCCGCAAGCGGCAACGCCACATCATACGTGCGTCCATCCCACACGACCGAGAGTGTCTGCCCGTCGCCGCGCGGCTTGCGTTTGGCGATGTAAAGGTCGCCGCCCCTCTCGCCCACCATGATCAAATGCTGGCCACGCGTCTTAGCAGCGCGCGCGAACGCATCTGCCGACGGACTGTCGCCATTGATCACCGCAACGCCATTCGACGGCAGCACCTCGCTGAACAAGCGCAGCTTCGCGTGCTCATACGCTTCGAGCGTCTCGTGATAGTCGAGATGATCGCGCGTCAAGTTCGTGAAGGCCGCCGCCTTCAGCTTCACGCCGTCGACGCGATACTGCGCCAGACCGTGGCTCGACGCTTCGAACGCAACGTGATCGACGCCTTCGTCGACCAGCTCCGCGAGCAACCGGTGAATCTCAACCGGATCAGGTGTCGTATGCCCGAGCGGCTTCGTTCCATGAGGTGAGACGACACCGACAGTGCCGAAGCTTGCCGCCTTGTAACCGAGCCGCGTCCAAATCTGGCGCACGAACGAGGCGATCGACGTCTTGCCATTCGTTCCCGTCACCGCAGCAATCGTTTGCGGCTGCCGGCCGTAAAACTGCGCCGCAATGGTAGACAAGCGTTTGCGTGGATTGGCGTCGACGATCGCGACCGTGGATCCGGTCTCCGCACGTATCGCTTCGTTGCCGAGAACCGCGACCGCACCCTTCGCAATCGCATCTTTGACGAACGCTGCGCCGTCGAGCTTCGCACCGGGCAAGGCTGCAAACAGATAGCCCGCCTTCACCGCGCGGCTATCGGCGGTTACGCCAAGGATCTCTGGATCGGCGCCTGAGATGTTCGGAACAAGGGCGCTAAGTCGCATGGGCTCAATGGAAGTCCTCATACGATGCCAC
>JANLXP010000333.1:0-4242 GCA_031365165.1 Alphaproteobacteria bacterium | reverse complement strand
TGCACCCATGCGCCAGTCCATACCGCCGGTGGAGCAGCTGTAGTCGAGATCCTGCTCGACGCCGGTGTCGGCGCCGAACGACGAACTGCCTTGGCGATAACCGAACCAGGCGCGGCCGTAGGTGGCACCTTTCGGGCTGTCGGGAATGCGTTGGTCGTCACGGAAGCAGCCGCGGATGACCGCTTGGCCGGCGGAAAGCAACGCCGCTTGTGCGTACTGTTCGTCGCGCGCAGCCGATTGCAGGAAGTACCCATCATCGGTGCCGGAATAATTCGCGACATATCTTACGAGGTATTGGAACGGCCCGGCGACAAGGCCGTTGCCTTGTATGAACTCGTTCCCCGTGTTCGTGCCATTGATGCGAACGAGCTGGATACCGTTGCCGGTCGTTGCTGCGCCAACCGCCGTCGAAAGGAACGAGGCCATGGCCAGTTTCGTCGGGTCCGCGCCAGAGATGTTGCCGTTGATGTCAACGAAGTCGTGCGTCGTGCCGTTGGTACCGCCAAGTGGCGCCGCGGCATCGACGTCGATGAACATGCCGAAATATGCGCCGGTTCCCGTTGTCGCGTAGTTTCCGTTGACCGTAATCCGGCCCATGTCTTGGCCGGGATTGGAGACGGTCGACCCAGACGGTATCGAGCTGTTGCCCGGCAACATACCGTTGTTGGTTGAGACCGCGCCGTTGATCGTGACGTTGCCCGTCGTGCGACCGTTGTTGGTGAGCGGGCCGTTGATCGTGTAGGCCGTCGTGCCCGTCAGCTGACCACTTCCATTGGTCGTGACAGAGGTCGATTGGGCGATGTCGCCGCCGGCGCCAATCTCAAGAATTCCGCCGGTAACTGTGGTCGCGCCGGTATAGGAATTGTCTCCCGTCAACGTCATCACGCCGTTGCCGATCTTGGTGAAGCCACCAGTACCCGACATCTGGCCTGCAAAAGTGGTTGATGTGCCGTTTCCACCTGCACTCAGGACACCCGTGCCGCCAAGCGTGACGAGACTGCCAGCAACGCCACTGAGGCTGCCGATCGCTTCGCTGTTGCCACCTGCACCGATGAGCCCAAATGTAGCGCCCGCCGCGACAGTGACGGGACTCGTGTCACCAATATTGCCGGCACCGGCCACTGTATGGCCAGTGACGAGAAGCGTCCCGGCCGTGACCGTCCAAGGCGTGGCGACCGTCGCTGTGCCGGTGAGGGTCACCGTGTTTACACCGATTTTTTCAAACACCTCGAAATTCTGGAGGCCACCGGCCACGCCGATGCGTCCGGTATCGAACGAGAAATTGGGTGCGCCACCGAATTGAAGTTTGTCGGCGATCGTATGGGCGAGCGCGTCCACATTCTCGCTTGCCGTATTGTTCAGCGTGATGATGCAGACGTCATCGCCGCTGGTGCCGGCCGCGCAGTCCGGTGCGGCGGTTGCGGTCGGCGCTAATGCCAACATGAGGCCCGCCGAGGCGGACGCCATCAAAACATTGCGAAAGTTCGCAAAAACAAAGGGAACGGCACGCGCTTGCGCGGTCGTCATCCGACACTCCTTACCCACTTACCTTGGCGGCTTTTTGGTTAGCCTAACTCTTGGCTGGATTTGACCGAATCAGCTGCACAGGCGCAACGCAAAGGCGAGCGAATGGCAAACGCCACGCTCGAATCACGGCCGCTGTCACCCGAAGGCTTCACCCCAAGGGGTTGTGAGGCTCCACCGCGATAACCACAACGAGGGGCAGCCTGTCGTTTACGACGTTTATGAACGCCAGAGACTGCGGCCGGCGACGAAGACCCCGTAACCTGCCGCTGCTGACACGCCCGAAATGAGGAGAACGGCAAACGTCGAGCCCCAGGCGTCGCTCCCGCTGCTTTCGGTGACCACGGTTGCCAACACCCCGAAGGCGCAGAGGCCGCAAAACGCCATCCAAAGGACCCCAGCGCCCATCAGCACAAGGCCCATAAAGCGCCCGAAAGAGTCGCCGGAGGGTTGTTGCTCGGTCATGTCTTCGGCCTCAAAGCCCGCCCAACGATATAGACGACAAATCCGATGCCGGCGGAGAATCCGCCGACCAGGACGATCATCGGCACGATACCCAGGGCCTCGCGCAAATCTCCGCGTTCGGTGAAGAGCGTGATGAAGAAGGCTGCGCTGCACAATCCGGAGGCTGTGGTCCAGAGGAGTCCGAGGACGATCAGGGCGAGGCCGATCATCCGCTTCATGCTTGAGGGTGGCGCCGGCTCGGTCATGCACTAGCGCACGCGTGCGGCTTGGCCCGCTGCGCCTTCGCGGTAGAACGTGTTGAAGGTGTCGAACGGGTAGATCTTGCCGTCGGGTTCGACAAAGTGGACGCAGCTTCGCTTCACGCCGCCGAGATCGAAGTTGAAGCGGTCCATGAACTGCACGATGACGACGCGGAACGTGTGTTCGTAGGCGATGTCTTGCGGGACGGCGGCTTCGGGCAGGCAACAGAGGACGGCGGCGAGCTTTTCCGACGTGTCGGCCGCCGCGGTCGAGAGCGACAACAGGTCGAACATGCGGCGGCGCAGTTCGGGGAAGTTTTCGAAGGTGACCGTGTTTGGTGCGGCGTCGACCAGGATGTCGCGCGGGATGATTGCGGTCACGGGCGCCACCGTCTTGCCGTTCCTGAGGCCGTAGCCGATCGAGATCGCATCGGGATTGCAGGGCAGCGGGATCATGTCTTCGAGTGCGAAGACGCCCGCCTTCGCCACTTCGCGCCGCACGTCGGAGAGCAGCACGCGGTGTGCTTTCGGGTCGAAGCCGTCGTTGCGGCCGGCGTCTTGCACGGGTTGCAATGTCACGCCGCGTACGCAGCGCCATTCGAGCGCGTGGCGGATAATGTCGGCGACCTCGCCGTCGTTTACGCCTTTCTTCAGCGTCACGACCAGCGTGGTCGAGATGTTGTGTTTCTCCAGCGCCTCAAGCGCCTGTTGCCGCACGCTGCGCAAGTCCGCGCCGCGCAGGTTCATTAGGGCGTCGCGTTTCAGCGAGTCGAACTGCAGATAGACCTCGAAGCGCGGCATGTAGGTCGCAAGGCGCGCTGCGAACTCCGGCTCGCGCGCGATGCGGATGCCGTTCGTGTTGATCATTAGGTGGCGGATCGGGTGGCGCTTGGCGGCATCCAGGATTTCGAAGAACTGCGGGTGGATCGTGGGTTCGCCGCCGGAGATCTGCACGAGGTCGGGTTCGCCTTCGCTTTCCACCAGCGTGTCGAGCATGCGTTCGATGGTGGCGAGATCGCGGTGGCCGGTGCGCTTCACCGATGAATCCGCAAAGCAGACGGGGCAGGTGAGGTTGCAGGCCTCGTTCACCTCGAGGATTGCCAGGCACGAGTGCTGCTCATGATCAGGGCAGAGGCCGCAATCATAGGGACAACCGCGTTCGGTCGTCGTTTGGGGCGCGAGCGGGCGGTCGCCTGGTTTCAGGTAGTCCTTGCAGCTCTTCCAATAGGTCGCGTCGGTCGAGATGAGCGTCTTCTGCACGCCGTGCTCGGTGCAACGCTTTTGATAGAAGACGTTTTCGCCCTCGATCAGAATTTTGGCAGGCACGAGTTTCAGGCAGGTCTCGCAGAGGCTCGTCGTTTGCGCGTGGAACAGATACGGCGCCGACTTGCGGATCGGGGTCGCGGTTGTGCTGGCGAGGTCGAGGGGTTGGTTCATGTCGCCGAGGGTACAGAAAGAAAGGTCTCACGCGAAGGCGCGAAGAAATGTTCTTACATTTTCGCGTTCTTCGCGGCTTCGCGTGAGGCTTCTTTCTTCCCTGCGATCATGACGACTCCGTAGACAATCAGGCCCAGGCACAGCACGTGGAAATGGTTGAAGGGGCCGATCAGGGTCGGGTAGGGCTTTAGGAATTCCCAGAAGAAGCGCTGCGTGCCGTAGGCGATGGCGAGCCAATAGAAGCCGTGGCGCAGCGCCCAGTCTTGACGGCGGCCGAGACCGAACGCGAAGGCGGCTAGGAACAGCATCATGGATAGGGACTCGTACACCTGCACCGGGTGGCGGCTGATGCCGTCGCCGAGGTTGACGGCCCAGGGGAGTGTTGTCGCGGTGCCGAACGTTTGGTCTGGTAGGCCCGCGAACAGGCAGCCCCATCGGCCGACGGCAACGCCGGCTGCGAACGGGCCTGTGAAGACGATGCCGGTCGACATGCGGATGCCGCGCGCGAGCTTGTAGAGTTCGACGCCTGCGATCGCGCCGACCAACGCGCCGGCGACGGAGTGGGCGAGGGCGAAGA
>JANLXP010000369.1:0-1465 GCA_031365165.1 Alphaproteobacteria bacterium | reverse complement strand
GCCGGACTTACCTATTTTGGCCGCGGCCGGGGCGTTTGTGTTTGTGATCGGCGGGGCTGGGCTTTACCGGCAGAATTACCGGCGGCGCACGCTGCGGCGGCTGACGACCACCGTCGTCACCGATGGGCGCGTGCGGCCTGCCGTGACGCTGAGCACCGAACAACCGGATATGAGCCTGCGTTTTGCGGTGCGTGCCTACGCATCGGCCGGCGCGCGGCAAACCAGCATTATCATTACGCCAGACGGAGCCGCTGCATGACTTCGCAGAACGACCTCACGCTGCTGCAATTCTTCGATGTCGAAGACGCTAAGGCGAGCAAAGATGGGTTGAACGCGCTTTACAGCACGGCCGTGATGCGCGGCACGCAAGCGCTGCTCTCGACCGCGCCGACGCTGCTGCAGAACCACGTCGCGCAGAGCGTGACGGAGGCGCTGAAAAGCGCGTTGGCGGTTCCGCTGGTCGACGTTTTGACCTCGGCTTGGACGATGCGGCGCGAGTTGAAGCAGTATCTCGACCGGTCGAAGTTTCCGCGCGAGGAACTCGTCGATCACGCGCTGGCCAAGCACGAGATCCAATCCACGCACCGGCCACGGCTGCAGATCATGCTCGACCACTCGCCGATCGGGGCGGAGTTCGAGTTCGACGTGACGGTGATGCTGAACATCGAAGCCGCGATCTTGCGCATCCAAGACGGGCGCATCATGCACGCGCAACTCGGCAAGGTTTCGGGTGCGGGTTCGATCAAGTGCGAAGAGGCGACGCTGTTTGCGCGCGCGAGCAAGCCGGTCGCCCTGCCCCAGACGCTTTCGTTCGGCAGCGGCATTGCGATACCGTGGCCGAAGGAATTGGCGCTGACCTCTTCGGCGAGCGCGGCCTAACGCTTCGCGAGCACCGTTTCGACGGCCGCGGCGACGGCGAGCAGTTTTGCGTCGCCCATGTGTTCACCCACCAGCATGAGACCGCAGGGCATGTCGCCCGCGCGCTGCATCGGCAGACTGATCGCGCAACGGTCGAGGAAGTTGAAGGCGCTGGCGTTGCGCAAGGCCAGTGCATTGGCGCTGGAGAATTTTGCCGCGTCCGAGACATCTGCAATGCGCGGCGCGAGTTGCGGCGTCGCCGGCATCACCAGTGCGTCGTAAGGCGCGCTCAAGGCGGCCACTTCGGCGATCATCGCCGTGCGCGCCTTCGTGAGGCCGATGTAGTCAGCCGCCGACATCCGCCCGCCGAGTTCGATCCGGGTCAGGACGTTCGGATAGTATTGCTCTTTGTGGCCGAAGAAGTTCCGGCCCGCGTGGAACGCGTAGGACTCGGCATTCGCGATCGTGCCCTTGGCGAAAGCCAAATTTGCTGACGAATCTGCACTAGTCGCGCGCAAAGTCTGGCTCTGCATCAAGAGTCTGTGCGAGTGGAAGCACCGCTCGTGGAAGAAGCGTTGCGCTCGCAATTGGTGCGCCTGTTGTGGTG
>JANLXP010000352.1:0-3938 GCA_031365165.1 Alphaproteobacteria bacterium | reverse complement strand
CAGCAGTCTTCGCAAGCGCCGCGCCGTGATGCGCGAGCAGCGCTTTGTTGGCGGTCACCACCGGAATGCCGCGTGCGAGCGCTGCTTCGACGGACACTTTCGCGGCGCCGCCTTCGCCGCCGATCAGTTCGACGAAGACGTCGATCGGCGCGGATTGCGCGAGCTTCACCGGATCATCGAACCACTCGGCTTTGCCGAGCGGCACGCCGCGGTCTTTGTGCTTGTCGCGCGCGCTGACGGCAGCCAGTTCCAATGTCCTGCCGCTGCGGGGCCCGAGCGCTGTCCCGTGCTCAACGATGATGCGGGCGACGGCGGCACCTACTGTGCCGAGCCCGGCGATACCGACACGAAGCGCCGTCATTGCGCCGCGTCGCGGGTGGTGCGCGCCTCGACGATCGCGGGACCCTGTCCCAAGAACTTGCGGACATTGCGCGCGGCTTGGCGGATGCGTTGTTCGTTTTCGACGAGGGCGATACGTACGTGGCTGTCACCGTATTCGCCGAAGCCGATGCCTGGTGCGACCGCGACCTTCGCGTGCTCCAGCAGCAGCTTCGAGAATTGCAGTGAGCCCAGATGGCGGAACGCCTCCGGGATCGGCACCCAGGCGAACATGGACGCTTCCGGCGAGGGCACGACCCAGCCGGCGCGGGCGAAGCTTTCGACCAGCGCGTCACGGCGGCCTTTGTAGATCGCGCGCATTTCGTCGACGCAGTCCTGTGGTCCGTTCAGCGCCGCGGCAGCCGCGACTTGGATCGGCGTGAAGGCGCCGTAGTCGAGATAGGATTTGATGCGGCCGAGCGCATGGATGAGTTTTTCATTGCCGGCGGCGAAGCCCATGCGCCAACCCGGCATCGCGTAGGTCTTCGAAAGCGAGTTGAATTCGACGACGATGTCCTTCGCGCCCGGCACTTGCAGCATCGAAGGCGGGGCTTTGTCGCCAAAGTAGATCTCCGCGTAGGCAAGATCGGAAAGCACCCAGAGGCCTTTGGTCTTCGCAAACGCGACGACGTCTTTATAGAAGTCGATGTCGACGACTTGCGCGGTCGGGTTCGATGGGTAACTCACTACGACGGCGGTCGGCGGGGGCACGGCGTGGCGCACGGCGCGTTCGAGGCCGCGGAGGAATTGCTCGGGGCTCGACGCTTCAACGTGGCGGATCGAGGCGCCCGCAAGGATGAAGCCGAATGCGTGAATAGGGTACGCCGGGTTGGGAACCAGGATCGTATCACCTGGCTCCGTCATCGCTTGCGCGAGGTTCGCGAAACCTTCCTTCGAGCCGAGCGTCGCGATGACTTCGCGATCGGGGTCGAGCTTTACGCCGAAGCGACGGCCGTAATAAGCGGCCATTGCCTTGCGCAAACCCGGGATGCCGCGCGAGGCCGAATATCGGTTCGCGCGCGGGTCGCTCGTTGTCTCCACCAGCTTGTCGATGATGTGCTTCGGCGTGGGCATGTCCGGATTGCCCATGCCGAAGTCGATGATGTCGTCACCGGCAGCGCGCGCCTTTGCCTTCAGCCGGTTCACTTCTTCGAACACGTAGGGCGGCAGGCGCTTGTTGCGGTGGAAGTCGGTATTCACGGACATGGCTCCATCGCCGCGGTCCAGGCGCGGCGTTCCGTCAGTCTAGCGCCGATTCGGGCCCTGACTATTCGTCCTTTGGCTTGTCCGTCGCGACCTTGGCGGCCGCAGCCTTGTCTGCCGCAGCCTTGTCCGCCGAGCTAGCAGATGCCGGCGCGGGCGGGGCCGCCGCCGGCGTGGTGCCGCCGCGGAGCTCATCGGACGAGTGCTGCGCGTTGTCGCGGTCAGCAACTAGGCTGTCGCGAATCTCACGTTGCTGCGCTTCGGTCGACGCGGCCTGGCGGGGTGCGGGCTGAGTCGAGAGATTCGGGAACTCGGTCGGGGTGGTCGGGGCCTTCAGCGCCACGGCCTTCTTCTTGTCGCTGTCCGGATCCAGCGGATCGACGACGGGCGCGAGGCTGCCCTCAGCCGGAGCCGCCGTTTGCGTCACTTCCTTCGTTTCGGCGGGCTTGGCTTCGGCCTTTTGTTCAACTGGGCCCTTCTTTTCCGTAACGCCATCATACCAGCTGGAGGGCTTCGTCCATTCCGGCATCGAGGAACAAGCGGCCAAAAGGGCGGCCACGGCGACAACTGGCAAAACGCGAAGAACCAAGCGGGACATCAGGGCGAAACTCCGTCTTAAGACGATGGGATATATCCGAGGCCCCCGCGCTCGGATAGTGGCTGATTTTGCCGCAAACCGGGTTGGAAACGCTACCTTTAACTTTGCCAGATACATCGTCAGCACGCCACCTGTGACACTTGCCGCAGCCAAGGCCTCCGGGCATGAATTGCTGCAAAGCAGCAGTCTTCCAGACCCGCGGGGGCCAAAGCCCTCCTAAGGAACCGACATGGCCGAACCACAAAAAACAGAAAAGAGCGCCAACGAATACCGCGTGAACGATCCGGCGGAATTCTCACGCAACATGGTCAAGGTCGCGGCGCAGAGCCAGCGACTGGTCACCGACTTCCTGAAAGCGCAGATGAAGAACGGGACGGGGTCTGAAGGCGGCGGTTCGCGCGACCCATTAAATCTTGGACAGACGTTCGTCGATTTCCTGAGCCATGCGGTTCGCAATCCCGGCCACTTCGTCGAAGCGAACTTCAAGCTCTGGCAGGATTACTTGAACCTTTGGCAGCACACCGCGCGGCGGATGCTGGGCGAAGACGTGAAGCCGGTGATCGAGCCTTCTTCCGGCGACAAGCGTTTCAAAGACAAAGACTGGTCCGAGAACCAGATTTTCGATTTCATCAAGCAGTCGTACCTGCTGTCCGCGCGCTGGCTGCAGCAGTCGATGGGCGAGGTCAACGGTCTCGACCCGAAGACGCGCAAGAAGATCGATTTCTATACGAAGCAATTCGCCGACGCGTTGTCGCCGACGAACTTCGTGTTCACGAACCCCGAGGTGTTGCGCGAGACGTTCAAGTCCAACGGCGAAAACCTGGTGAAGGGTTTGAACAACATGCTGAAGGACCTCGAGCGCGGCAAAGGCCAGCTCGCGATCCGTCAGACGGATATGGACTTCTTTGAGGTTGGCCGGAACTTGGCGCTGACACCTGCCAAGGTCGTTTATCAGAACGACCTGATGCAGCTGATCCAATACATGCCGACGACGGAAGAACAGTACGAGCGGCCGCTGGTGATTTTCCCGCCGTGGATCAACAAGTATTACATCCTGGATTTGGGCGAGAAGAACTCGTTCGTGAAATGGGCGACGGCGCGCGGTTACACCGTGTTCGTCGTGTCGTGGGTGAACCCGGACGCCAAGCTCGCGCAGAAGACGTTCGAAGACTATATGCGCGAAGGTATCTTCGACGCGCTGGACGCGATCGAAGCGGCGACCGGCTCGCGCGACGTGAACGCGATCGGTTATTGCATCGGCGGCACGCTACTCTCGGCCACGCTCGCCTACATGGCGGCGAAGGGCGACAACCGCATCAAGTCGGCGACGTTCTTTGCGGCGCAAGCGGACTTCTCGGAATCAGGCGACCTTCAAGTCTTCATCGACGACGAACAGTTGCGTTCGATGGAAGAGACGATGAAGGCGCAAGGCGGTTATCTGGACGGCGCCAAGATGGCGACGACGTTCAACATGCTGCGCTCCAACGATTTGATCTGGAGCTTTGTGGTCAACAACTACCTGATGGGCCGCGACCCAATGCGTTTCGACCTGCTCTATTGGAACGCAGACTCGACGCGCATGCCGATCCAGATGCACATGTTCTATCTGCGCGAATGCTATCAGCAGAACAATCTGGCCAAGGGCAAGATGGTGCTGGGCGGCGAGAAGCTGGATCTCGGCAAGGTCAAGATTCCGATGTACCTGCAGTCTTCGAAGGAAGACCACATCGCGCCGTATCGCTCGGTTTACAAGTCGACG
>JANLXP010000348.1:0-4492 GCA_031365165.1 Alphaproteobacteria bacterium | reverse complement strand
GCCGCGCCCCGGCGCCAGTGTCGACAACGCTTCCAAGACGTTCGTCTTGCCCGCCCCGTTCGGCCCGACAAGCACCACGTGCCCAGGCTCGACCTTCAGATCCAACATCCCGTACGAGCGAAAATTGGTGAGCATCAGGCGCGTGATCGCGACGCGCGCGCTCGCGCGAGGCGACGCCTCTGTCCTGATCTCACCCAAACTCATTTCAGGCCTTACACCCGCATCGGCATCAAAACGTAGAGCGCCGCATCGCCTTCGCTGTCGCGCACCAAAGTGGGCGATCCGGCGTCGGAGAACGCGAACACCGCCTTCGCCCCGTCGATCCGCTCCAAAATGTCCATGATGTAGCGCGCGTTGAACCCGATCTCGATCGACGTGTTCTTGTAGTCGATCAAGAGTTCCTCGGTCGCCGTGCCTGCTTCCGGACTAACGACGCTGAGCGTCAGCTTGCCCTTGTCTAGGTTCAATTTCACGGCGCGCGACTTCTCGGTCGAAACCGTCGACACGCGATCGACCGCCTCTTTCAGCTCGTCGCAAACAACCTCAAGCATCTTGTCGTTGCCTGACGGAATAACCCGCTGATACTCGGGGAACGTCCCGTCGATCAGTTTCGACGTCAGCGTCACGCTGCCCAATACGAACTTGATCTTCGTCTCGGATACGGAAATCTCAACCGCATCCTCGATATCTTCGATCAGCTTGCGCACTTCGTTGATCGTCTTGCGCGGCACGATGATGCCCGGGATCTCGACCGCACCCTTTGGCGCGTTGAGTTCATACCGCGCGAGGCGATGCCCATCCGTCGCCACAGCCCGCAAGAACGTCTTGTTCTTCTCCGGGTGGGCGTGAAGGTAAATACCGTTGAGGTAGTAGCGCGTCTCTTCTGTCGAAACCGCGAACCGCGTCTTGTCGATCAGTTCGCCCAAGTCCTTCGACGCGAGCGAAAATTTGTGCGGCAAGGTTCCAGGCGCCATCGCCGGAAAATCTTCGCGCGGCAAAGCTTGCAGCTGAAACTTCGACCGCCCGGCCGACAGCATCAAGCGCCCGTCGTTCTCGCCGTATTGCAGTTCGACCTGCGCGCCATCCGGTAGCTTGCGCACGATATCGAACAGCGTATGGGCCGATGCCGTCGTCGCGCCGCCGCGCACAACGTCTGCTGCCACCGTCTCGACAACCTCGATGTCGAGGTCGGTCGCAGTCAGCGACAGCTTACCTTTCTCCGCGTGCAGCAAGACGTTCGAGAGGATTGGGATCGTGTTGCGCCGTTCGACAACGCTTTGTACGTGCGTAAGTGCTTTGAGGAAGCTCGCCCGTTCGATTGTAATCCGCATGCGAATGTCCGGTTGAATATCTGGGGGTGTGAAGACAAAAGCGCCGCGCTACAAAGGGCGCGGCAACGCAGTCGCCAATATAACGTTAAAGGGCGCCCCAAGGGAACTGGAATTCGCCCCGGGACGCCCTATTTAACTCATTGAAGTAGAAAGGAAATTTCCTCTCAAACTTGAGGCTGATCGCCCTCGGCCTGAGCCCCCGGGCGCACGCCCCCGGAAGACGCATCGGTCGGCCAATTGCGGATCGACAATCGCTGTTGTTCGACCTCATCGGCGAACGTCGGATCCATCGATGTGAGACGCTCGATGGTCTCAACCGCGTGCATGACCGTCGTATGGTCTCTATTGCCGAACCGGCGTCCGATCTCCGGATACGACCGGGGGGTTAGCTTGCGGGCTAAAAACATAGCGATCTGCCTCGGGCGCACGATCGAACGCGACCGGTTCGGCGATTCCAAATCCGCAGTCTTCAACCCGTAGTGCTCGGCCACCTTCTTCTTGATCTCGTCGATGGTAACCCGGCGGTCGTATGCGCGCAGGAAGTCCGCGAGCCACTGGTTCAGGTTCTCGATCGTGATCGGCCTGTTGCCTTCGCTCTGCATCACCACACGGCTGAGCGCGCCTTCAAGTTCGCGCGTGTTCGTGTTGATGCGCTGCGCCATAAAGTGCGCCGCTTGCGTGTTCAGAACGAAGCCCGGACGCTCGCGTGCAATGACGCGTGCTTTGGCTTCCAGGATGGCAAGGCGAAGCTCGAAGTCGGTCGGCGCGATTTCGATCGACGCACCCTTCAAGAGGCGCGACCGTGCGCGATCCGAAAGCCCTTCGAACAACGACGGCGAGCGGTCGGCAGAGACGACGATCTGCTTTTGATTGTCGGAGAGCCAATCGAACGCTGCGAGCAGTTCTTCCTGCGTGGCCTCTCTGCCCAAGATGAAGTGCAGATCGTCGACAAGAAGCAGATCGACGTTGCGCACTTGGTTCTTGAACGAGACCGTGTCGTTCGCCTTCAAAGCCGTCACGAACAAACGCATGAACGTCTCGGCCGTGATGAACAGCACGCGCAAATTCGGATTGCGCGCCATTTTGCGCCACGCGATCGCGTGCATCAAATGCGTCTTGCCAAGCCCCGTCGGTCCGAACAGGAACAACGGATTGGCGATCGGCAGATCGGCGTCGGCCGTACGCTTCGCTTCGTTGAAGGCGATCTGGTTCGACTTGCCCGTGACGTAGGTTTCGAACGTGAACGTCTTGTTGAGCGGGATGGAGCCCGTCACCAACACCGGCTCGACCGGCGTCGCGCCCAGACTGTCGATCGTTGTCGCGCGTGCGCTTACCGCTTGCGCTTGTACGGAGCGAGGACGCGAATCCACGACGAAGTCGACGTGCACGAACGACGCGTCCAACTCTTGGATCAGCGCCAGAATCCGGTCGCCATGGCTTTCGACGACTTTGTCGCGATCGAACCGGCTCGGGCACGCGATAACCACGCGATCGCCTTCGGCCGAGAGCACGCGCAACGGCGCCACCCAATATTGATACCGCGCACCAAGTTCGATCTTCATCCGCTCGCACACGCGAGCCCAGATCGCTTCGATTTTGTCGCCGACAGTTTTTGCTTCTTGAGAGGTCACTTTTCTTTTCCCTTTTTTTGCCTTGCCTACCCCAGAACCGCGGCTTGCCTGTGATGTTTCACCTGAACAAGCGGCGGCTTACTGCACTAAAGGCACGTCCCATTGAGCAGCGACCCCCCGGACTCCGGACGGACAATGAATCCGTCCGAGCTCAATGTCATCACCTTCTTTGGAAATCACGAGCGACGAACGCGCCCGCTAACGCCCCAACACCATCCTCGCGCAGCAACCGCCCTTTCGTGCTGCGCTAGGACTGAACCCACGGAAGACCCTCGGCCTTCCAACCATTCGTTGCTCCACGGTGCCGTTCGGCGTCGACATCCCCTTCGAAGCCGCCGGCAACATTGAAGCACTTCGTAAAACCCTTCGCGGTCATCGCGATCGCCGCCGCCTGGCTGCGCGCGCCCGACCGGCACAAGAATGCGATCGGTGTCGAAGGCGTCGCATCCGCAGCCTTCAGCCGCTCCGCAACCGCCTGATCGAATTCGCCATTCCGGCCCATGCCCGGGAACACCTGCCACTCGACCAGGATCGGCTTGCGATGAAGCGAGCTGAGGTCGGGGACGCCAACGAACGTCCATTCCGCGGCCGAGCGCACATCCACGAGTTGCGCCTTTGGATCGCTCTGTAAGAGCGCAAAGGCCTCCTTCGGCGAGATGTTTCCGGCGTAACCCATTCGTCTAAATGCTCTCCGGCGCGCAGAATCCGGCCTCGTCCGCGGAACCCGCGGGCCAAAAACGCCGAATGTTAAGAACTTGAAGACCAGACCCGAGGACCGGGCCCGCTGCTTTTAAGACGTAGCGGTACTCAAACCGCCTGCACTACGACCCAGCGCTTGTTGCGCCTTCTTCTTTGTAAGCTTCATTGTCGTAGCCCCAATGCTTAATCACCCCTTAACCATACAACAGCCGTTTGAACTGGAAAAGTGGGGCAATGTGAGAACATGCACTTTGTGCGCATTAAAACAGTTTCACGACGGCGTAATGCGAGACCACCTTTGTGCGCAACGACCGCACGAACGCTAGGTATTTCCTACGCTTTAGGAGTGCACGCTTGAGCGGTCAATGTGGCAATTCTGAAGTTAATCCGTACACGGACTATCGGCGGCGGCATGCTTCGCGGCA
Source organism: Alphaproteobacteria bacterium (assembly GCA_031365165.1). GTDB lineage: Bacteria > Pseudomonadota > Alphaproteobacteria > Micropepsales > Micropepsaceae > SZUA-430. The sequence continues at coordinate 406 of JANLXP010000348.1, read as the reverse complement.
ATCTGCGAATGCGCACACAGTGCACAAGCAAACGCGCCGCGCACGAAACCTTGGGACAAGTAAAACCTAATGGAGAACGCAGCGCCCGTTAAGTACTCAACGAGGCTAGTGGGCAAGACGCGCCCGAACCAGAACCTTACTTGGACAACGCCTTCACGCGCTTCGACAGACGCGACACTTTGCGCGCCGCTGCGCGCTTATGAAGGATGCGCTTGTTGGCGCCGCGGATGATTTCCGGCTGGGCGGCTTGGAGCGCCGCTTGGGCGGCCTTCGCGTCGCCTGAGGCGATAGCTTCCTCGACTTTGCGGATATGAGTGCGAACACGGCTCTTCCGCGCGGTATTCACGGCCTCGCGGCGCTTGCCTTTGCGCGCTGCTTTGGCTGCCGAGCGGATATTCGCCATGTG
>JANLXP010000324.1:0-3859 GCA_031365165.1 Alphaproteobacteria bacterium | reverse complement strand
CATGCGGTCGGCGAACGTCCCGCTGTCGCCTTCGTCCGCATTGCACACGACATAGCGCCGCTTTGCCTTCGCGTCCGCCGCCGTCTTCCACTTAATCCCCGCCGGAAACCCGGCCCCGCCGCGGCCACGCAGACCTGACTTTGTGATCGCCTCGATCGTGGCCTGTGGCCCAATCTCGCGCGCGCGCTTCAATCCCACAAAGCCGCCATGCCCCGCATAATCGTCGGCCGAGACCGGATCGACGACGCCGCAGCGCGCAAAAGTAATCCGCGTCTGCCGTTTGAACCACAGATGATGCTCGACGACACCTATGCAAAGCGGATGCGCCTTGCCCTCAAGCATCCCCGCATCGACCAGCGCCGGAACCTCGGACGCCCGCACCGGTCCATAGCCGACGCGGCCCGCAGCCGTTTCGACTTCGACAAGCGGCTCCAGCCAATGCATGCCCCGCGAACCCGTTCGCACAATGTCGAGCGTGAGCTTGCGCTTCTCCGCCGTCGCGCGGAGCACGCGCACGATGCCCTCCGCGCCCACCGCAAGCGCCGCCGCATCGGAGGGCACGAACACGCGCGTCACGGCTTGTGCGCCGCCAGCGCGATCAAATGCGGCACGTCGACCCGTCCGTGCGGCTCGCCGTCCACAAGGGCCGCCGGGGCCACCGAACAAAGCCCAAGGCAATAGACCGGCTCGATCGTCACGGCGCCATCAGCGGACGTCTCCTTCCAGTCGATTCCGAAGTGCTTCAGCAGCGCAACACCAAGCGCGGCACCGCCCATCGCCTGACACGCCTCGGCACGGCAGATCTTGATCACACGCCGCCCGGCAGGGTCCTCGCGAAAGTCGTGATAGAACGTGACGACGCCATAAACCTCGGCCCGCGTGAGGTTCAGCGCATGCGCGATCGCGGGGATCGAATCGCGAGGCACGCACCCGAACGCGCGCTGCACATCATGAAGAATTGGCAATAAAGGCCCTTCGAGCCCCGCATGCGCGGCACAAATCGCCTTAACGCGCTCGGCATCGACCATCGTCAAATCACCGCCTCAACCGCAGGATAGGAGGAAAACGCGCCTGTGGAAACTAACCCCCACTGTCGCATGCGCCAGATGCGCAGTTCATAGCGCGTTCATATGAACCGCGCGATACCGCCGCCCCCAATGACAGCCGGAATAGAAACAGACATGACGAAGACGAAGAACATTGCGCGCCTCGTGCGCGCGGCCCTGATCGCAGTGACGACCGCCGCCATCGCAACACTGACGAGCGCCACAGCAAACACCCCCGCGCCGCTTGTTGTCGATCTGACAGACTTCCACGGCGGCTCGGTCTACGCGTGGCTACAGGCGAAGGGCTTCCAGATCGAGCAAGACGCGAAGAACCCGCAGAAGATCGCGCTGGTCGCCGACGCGCGCGGGCTTGGGGTGCAAACGCTGCGTCCTGCGATGGGTCTCCTCACGAACACCCGCGTCGATCCGAACGCATATTCCACGGTAGAGATCGAGTGGGGTGTAGCCCAACACCCGGCCGGTGCCAGCTACGAGCGCAGCGTCAACAACGAAGCCATCATGGTGCACGTCTTCTTCGGTGCCGCAAAGCGTGCGTCGGGTTCGATGTTTGCGCCGAATCTGCCGGCCTTCCTGGGCCTCTTCCTGTGCGCGACCGACCGCGTCGGCGTGCCCTATGTCGGGCACTACTACAAGGAGGCCGGCCGCTATATCTGCACTGACCGCGCCGAGCCGCAGCGTGCGCTCACCACGCATTTCGACCTGCGCCAAGGCTTCCGCACCGCCTTCGGCGCCGACCTGCGCGACGCCGTCTCAGGGTTTGCGGTCGAGGTTGATACGTCGTCCTCGAAAGGCCCGTCGCAGGCCTTCGTGAAGCGCATCACGTTCCGGCCCTAACCCGGAACGATCGATACGCCGTAGAGCCGCCATTCGCCCTTCCACACGTCGAACAGCAGCTCGAACGAAACGCGCCGCGGCTGGATGTTAAACGTGCCCGCCACATAGAGCATCCGCCGCGCGGTCAACCGCGGCGCCTCGCGATACTGCGGCTCGACCACCAACACCGGCAGCATGTCTACGCCCTGTTCGGTCAGGTTTGCGAACACCAAGCCAAGCTTTGCCGGCGTGTTCGCGTCGCGGAAATCCGGCGAACCCAGATCGCGCACGACCGTGTAGTTGCCGGTCTTGTTGCCTTGGTCCACGGCGATCAGCGTGTTGCGCACCATTGCAAGCACCGCTGCCGCCGATGGCACCTTCGGCATCACGGGCTGTAGCATCTTCAACGTTTGCGGAGGCGGCGCGGCAAGCGCACCGAGCGCCGCCAAAGCCGCAATCGCAAAAACGAGCGCAGCAACGAACGGCCGCATATCACCCCTCCGGTCAATGCGCCGGATGTGACGCAAACCGGGGCCCACCGTCAACGGTGCGCCCCGGCAAGATGCTCGTTAGCAACCTTAGAACTTAAACGCGAGGCCCACTTGCGCGGCGCCCGTCTGGCCGCCGGCCGTGCTGTAGCCTGCGCTGAGCAGGATCGGCGTTTCCATGTCCATCTGATGGGCAACGCGGAACGCCATACCTGTCTCACCCTCAAAGTAACCGGCGCCAGTCGCAAAACCCGTCTCGCCGCGTTCCAGCGCCAACATCGGGGTCGCCAATGCGGTCGTCGCCGCGATGCCGCGATTGAGGCCCGTGACCGCACGGTTCAGCTGATCCAGGTTAACCGCGTCCGTACCCAACACGCCCATCGCGACGTTCATCAAGCGGCGCTCGTTGCCGGCCGAGCCAAACGACACAGTGTTCGGATTGGTCGTGAACGAGTTCTCGCCGATGGCGACCGAGCTGTTATGCGAAGCGACCGAGTTGGGTCCCAGCGCCGTAGCATTAATGCCGAAGGCGCGAGCACCGTCGCCGTAAGCCGCACCACCGTTCGCGGCGAAAGCAAATGCGCCGACCGCGACCGAGTTGATCGCCTGCGCACCGTTGCCGACCGCAATCGCGCTCGGACCCGCCGCCAGCGAGTCGTGACCGACAGCGACCGAGTTTGCCGCTTGCGCGCGTGCCGAATCGCCGACGGCGACCGACGACGCGCCGGCAGCGAAGCTTTGATTGCCGTAGGCCGAACTGTTCACGCCGTTCGCCCAAGCCAGGTTGCCGCCCGCGACTGCATTTCCGGCGCTGGCCAAGCTCAAGTTACCGAATGCTGACGCGTTCGTGGCGCTCGCCGTCGAACTGTCGCCGACCGCCGTGCTGCTTTGCGCACCCGCGGCCGCATTGTTGCCGTAGGCGGACGAGTTTACACCCGTCGCCTGAGCAATGTGGCCGAACGCCGACGCGAACGTATTGTTCGCAAGCGCGCCGTCGCCGCCGGCCGCGCTCGATTGGCCGCTTGCCGTCGTCCCATTGCCGAAGGCCGATGCGTTGACGCCGGAGGCGCTTGCCGCGTGTCCGTAAGCCGACGTATTCGTGTTGCCTGCGCGGCTCGCATCGCCCGATGCCGTGCTTGAAGCGCCGGTCGCACGCGCGTCGTTGCCGAACGCTGAGGCGCTGACCGCGTTTGCAGTGGCGATACGTCCAAAGGCTGACGTATTCGTGTTCGTCGCCCGGCTGCCGTCGCCCGATGCCGTTGAGGAATCGCCGGTCGCTTGCGCGTCATTGCCGAACGCCGAAGCGTTGGCGCCGATGGCCTGCGCAATACGGCCGTAAGCGGACGTGTTGGTATTCGTCGCCCGGCTGCCGTCGCCCGATGCAGTTGAGGAAGCGCCGGTTGCCCGGGCGTCGTTGCCGAACGCCGAGGAATTCACCCCCGTCGCTTGCGAGAACGCGCCCATCGCTGTCGAGGCGACGCCGCGTGCTTG
>JANLXP010000322.1:0-5694 GCA_031365165.1 Alphaproteobacteria bacterium | reverse complement strand
CGGATTGTTGCCCGCGGTCTCCACGTACTTCACGCCGCCGTCGATGATCGCTTTGATGAAGCCCGGATAATCGGGCTGTGTGAGCGCGGGCAGGAACGTTAGGTTCACGCCGAACGGCTTCTTCGTCATCTCATGACAACGGCCGATCTCTTTCGCGAGGTTCGCGGGCGTGCCTTGGGTGAGGCCGGTAATGATGCCGAGCCCACCCGCATTCGACACCGCCGCCGCCATCTCGGCAAAGCCCACGAAATGCATGCCGCCTTGGATGATCGGATGCTCGATGCCGAACATTTCGGTGATGCGGGTTTTCATGGTGCGCTCCGGGATTGGGGTGGCTTGGTGCCAGTTCAATGGCATGGGGCAGAACGCTTAGTCAAAGCGAGCGCCGTCCGGCGCCACCCGCTTCAGGTGCCGTTCCAGGTCGGCAAGAATGCCCAAGTGTGCCCCAAAGAACCGGATCGCGGATCCGTCGCGGAAGTCGAGCTTTGCACCCCACATTCCGCGGGCAAATTCTACATGCACGAGACCGTCGATAGGCTTGCGTGACAGAATCCATCGACCAAAAGCCCGGTGCGTAATGTTCTTTTCGTCCACCAAAATATCGAAGATCAGAGTTGGCGCGATACAGGCCATAGGACCAATGAACAAAGCGGCAGCCCCCTCAGCACCAATCAGCAAGCGCCGATCGAGGGGTTCGCGTCCGAAGACGACCATGGCGAGAAACATCATGAGCGCTAGCACCGCGAAGATCGCGGCTGGCATACGCAAGTCGTTCAAGACATTGCCATACCTAATCATCGCGCTGCCCGTGACGTTAGTAGCGAAGGAACGGCTGCCGTTCTGCGATCCACGACTGCTCGTCGGGTTTGGTGAGCGCGTCGAGGTCGTTTGCGGTTGCGTTGCGGTCGTCGACCCATTCGCGCAGGAGCGGGCCGCCGTTGATGACGTCGATGGCGAGTTTGCCGAGTTCGTATTCGTAGGCGAAGTCGCGCCAGAGCGGATAGGCGTGGTGGATATTGCGGATCGCTTTGAACGCCAGCGCTTGGACACGCCAGGGTTTGAATTGGTGGTGGTCGTACCCGCGCGGGTCTTCGGTGTGGATTTGGATGCCGTTGCAGAGTTGGCCGACGTGCTTGTGGAAGGTCGGTTCGAACCAGCACTCGCGGAGCACGCAGCCTCTCAGCCAGTGCGGTGCGAGGCGGTGCATTTCAGCGATCACTTTGCGCGCGTCGATGTCAGGTGCGCCGAAGAGTTCGAGCGGCCGTGTGGTGCCGCGGCCTTCGGAGAGTGTCGTGCCTTCGAGCATCACGGTGCCCGCATAGGCGCGCGCCATCCAAAGGTTCGGTGCGTTCGGGCTTGGGTTCACCCACGTGCGTGCGCCCAATGGCCAGCCGTAGCCGGGGCCGTCGTCGGGATGCCAGTTCTGCATTTCGATGATGCGGTAATCGACGTCGAGCTTTTTCGTTTTGACGAACCAGAGACCCAGTTCGCCGAGCGTGAGGCCGTGACGCATCGGCATGGGGCCGGCGCCGACAAAGCTTTCCCAACCGGCACGCAGGCGCAGACCTTCGACGGGACGGCCAGCAGGGTTCGGCCGGTCGAGCACCCAGACCTCTTTCCTATGCTTGGCCGCCGCTTCCAGTATGTAGAGCAGCGTCGTGATGAAGGTGTAGATGCGGCAACCCAGATCCTGGAGATCGACGAGCACCACGTCGAACGTGCCCATGCTGGCGTCCGTCGGACGGCGCACCTGGCCGTAGAGGCTGAACACCGGGATGCCGTGAACGGGGTCGTTGCAGTCCGGGCTTTCCACCATGTTGTCTTGCTTGTCGCCGCGCAGTCCGTGCTGCGGGCCGAAGGCGGCGGTGAGGTCTATGTCCCCGCAAGCGGCAAGCGCGTCGAGCGAATGCGTCAGATCTTGCGTGACGGAGGCCGGGTGCGCGACGAGCGCCACGCGTTTGCCTTTCAGGGGGCCACGCAACGCGTGGTCGGCGATCAGGTGGTCGATACCGAATTTCATGGGCTATCAGCGGGGAGATCGAGGGTGAAACTATCGGTGTGGTGAAAGTCGGGCTTGCCGGGCGGATGTGCAAGCGCCCAGTAGGATTTGTGACCGTCCATTTCTTCGATCACCGCGGTGAGGTTCAACTGCCAGGGCGCATCCGCGGGGAGGCTTGGCATTGCGTCCAGTTTCAGCGTGGCCTGGAGAGAATACGATTCCACGTTTGTCCGGCACTCAATATTTGGCGGCGGCGCATCTTCTACCACAACCATGCCTTCGCGATAACCGCGGAAACGGTACGCAGCCCAAGCCATCGATGGGGCGAAGTTGAACTCGTAATAGCGCATGCTCGGCACCTTGCGAACGAACGCTTCAAAGCAGGTGTGCTGCCAGAGGCCGTCGGCGCGCGCGCGCGGCCCAAGTGGCGGCAAGCGGATGTCGGCGATCTTGCCTGTGACGAGATAGGTGAGCGTCAACTGACCGCGCGTGCGCGCGACCGCGACGTCGACGTGTGAGACGGCGGCGCAGCGCGAGTCCGGGTGAAGCTTCAGCGAATGGAGCATGGCGATTCGGAGTGTAGCGCCTCTCTTAAGCGAGCGCCTCTGGGACCGCGGGCGTCCTCGCCCGCCCTTGATTATATGTTCGCGGTCGCGGCCGGTTGGATATTTCGGAAGAGCGGGCGAGGACGCCCGCGGTCCCTTGCTACTCTGCCGCCATGGCAGGCGGAGGCGCTGCAGCCTCAGCAGCCCTGCGGGCGATCGCAGCGACGCGATTGTCGAGCGGCGTCAGCAGGTGTGATTCCAGCTCCGCGCGATCGTCTTCATCCCACAGCAGATCGATCATCTGCGTTTTATAGGCGGCGTCTAGCGCGTCGGCGATTTGGTTGATCGAAGCGTTCGCTTCCGCGATCACGCCGCGCAGCGCGCCTACCGTTGCTTGGTCCAGCGCCCGCGGCATCTTCTCGATCTCTTCCAGTTTGCCCTGAAGCGCAAACAACAGCGATGAGTAGCGGCCGATGGCTTTGTGTTCCTCGGACGCCAGGAGTTCGGCATTCGAAATTACCGCACTTGAGAGTTCCGCGCACAAGTGGGCTACGTTGCCAGAAAGCGTGCGGACACGAGGGCGACCCCAGTTCCCGCTCCAATCCTTAAACTGAGTAAGTGCGTCGAACAGACTGCCGTGAACGCTTGCAATGCGCATGACAAGCATGCGGCGGAACGGTTCCATGAGTGAGGCGCGGCGGGCTTCGGCGAGTTTGACTTCGTGAACTTCGCGCGGCTTCAGGACGAGGTAGTGATAGAGGCTGCCCAAAATCACGGTCGTCAGCGTGAACATGATGAGCTGTGGCGCGATATCGCGGGCCAACGCACGCGGGTCGGCGGTCATTTGCTTCAGCGCTTCGGTGAATACGTCGACGGCTGATGCAACGGTTCCACCGACGACCATCGCCGCCGATTCCAGCAGCGGCATAAAATCTTCCATCGCTTCCCCCAAAGCTTATGGGGATGAGCGTAGATCAGATGATGTGCGCGATGCTGTTACGTCAGCGAGACAGCGAAATCGAAAACGAGCCACGCGCGCAACCGGCGGGTGTTTCATCTCGGTTCGGTGAAGGGTGCCTGGCGAACGAAGCGCAGATTTTAGGCAGAGGGGGTTGCGAGCAAAATCGCGCGCGCCGTTTCGCTGTCTTTTGCGATTTGCGCTTTTAGCGCGTCGAGGCCTGGGAATTTTTGTTCGGGGCGCAGGTAGGCGATGAACGAGACGACGATTTGTTGGCCGTAGACGTCTTCGGCGAAGTCGAAGATGTGGACTTCGAGCAGGACGTCTTTCTTGTCGAAGGTTGGGCGACGGCCGAAGTTCGCGACACCGTTATACGACTTGCCTGCGATCTCTACGCGTACTGCGTAGACGCCGAGCGCCGGTTCCAAGTAGCCCTCGAGCGAAACGTTGGCGGTCGGGAAACCGATCGTGCGGCCGCGTTTGTCGCCCTGCTCCACCCTACCCTCGACCGTCCAGGCGTGTCCGAGAAGTTGGGTGGCGACTTCCGGTTTGCCTGCACGCAACGCTTCGCGGATGCGGGTCGAGGAGATTTTTGCTTCGGGGCCGATGCCGACGAGATCGAATGTCGAGACGGCAAAGCCTTGCTCTCGGCCGCGCGCTTTCAGCAGTTCGATGTTGCCGGCCCTGCCCTTGCCGAACTGGAAGTCCTGGCCGACGACGATGTGTTTCACGCCGAGGCCTTGCACCAACACCTTCGCGACGAAGTCTTCCGCGCTCAACCCTGAGAACGCGGCATCGAAGTGGAGCGCGTAGAGAACGTCGACGCCGAAGCGTTCGAGCAGCCGCGCTTTGGCGCGAAACGGTGTCAGGCGAAAGCGTTCGCCGCCGGGCTTGAAGAATTCCTGTGGGTGCGGCTCGAACACGAGGACGCCGAGCTGCGCGCCCAGCGTCTTTGCATGTTTTAACAGCGCCTGATGGCCCAGATGCACGCCATCGAAATTGCCGATCGCCACGGCCGCGCCGCGTGCGGACGCCGGCAGATTTTCGTAGTGGCGGAAGACTTGCATGCGGGCCGGGTGCGCTCGTCGTCTATTTGCCGCGCGAGGGGACCATGATGAGAGCGTCGCCCTCGATCACGACCGTGTCGCCGACTTTGCAGATCGTGGAGAGAACGATGCGGCGTTTCTCGGCAATGATTTCCGTGATCGTGCACGTCGTCGTCACCGTGTCGCCGATTTTTACCGGTGCTTTGAAGCGCAGGTTCTGGCTCATGTAAATCGCGCCGGGGCCAGGCAGCTTCGTGCCGATCACGGTCGAGATGAAACTTGCCGACAGCATGCCGTGGGCGATGCGGGTCTTGAACGGCGTCTTCTCAGCGAATGTCTGGTCGAGGTGCACCGGATTCGTGTCGCCGGAGACTCCTGCGAACAGCACGATATCGGCGTCGGTGATTGTCTTGCCGTAGGAGGCCGACATGCCCGTCGTGAGGTCTTCGAGGAAATAACCGGATGTTGCCGTCATGGGCCACCGTCCTTCTTTGTTCGGGGATGAGTTCGGGCGCAATCTATGCGCGGCGGCGTTACCAGAGCAAGCGGCGCATGGCCGCTACGGACTTCAGCTTTTGCGCAGCGAAGACGCTTTCGATCTTTGCCGGATCGGGTGTGCCGTCGGCGTGAGCGAGTTCGCTTTCGTGGATACCGCCGGTGATCAGCAGCGAATCGATTCCGGCTTTCGTGGCGCCCGCGATGTCGGTCTTCAGGCCGTCGCCAACCGCGAGCCACTTCGCACGCGGGATCTCGCGGCCCGTGAGTTCGCGCAGGCGCTCGGCGACGAAAGCGTAGACCGGCGCGTGCGGCTTTCCGAGATAGACGACTTCGCCGCATTGGCGTTCGTAGTCCTGCGCAAGCGCGCCCGCGCAGTAGATCATCTGGTCGCCCCGCTGCACGACGAGGTCCGGGTTTGCACAAAAGAACGGCAGACGGCGCGCGAGCGCTTCCTTCCAGTAGTCGCGGTAGTCGTCGGGGCCTTCTTTCGTGTCGTCGAAGGGCCCTGTGCAGACGATGGCATCCGCATCCTTCATGGCGACTTGGTGGACGGCGAGGTTTTCGAACAGCGGCCAGTCGCGGTCGGGGCCGACACGGTGGATGTTCAGCGGCGCGCGCTCGATCAGCAGGCGGCGCGTGAGGTCGCCT
>JANLXP010000306.1:0-2494 GCA_031365165.1 Alphaproteobacteria bacterium | reverse complement strand
CCCACGCCCGCCGGACTGCGCAATCCACTGCACACGGGGATCATCTTGCCATCCGGCGTCACCTTCACCGCCCAGCCGCGAAACAAGTTGTGCGATTCATACGAACCTCCACGACGCGTTTCTGGATGCGGGCTCCGACATCATTCAGACCAACACGTTCAACGCGCAGAAGATCAGCCAGGCGGACTATGGCTGCGAGCACCTGAGTGCGGAGATCAACATCGCGGCCGCGCGTGCGGCGCGGGCGAGTGCGGACAAGTTCTCGACCGCCGACAGGCCGCGTTGGGTGGTGGGGTCGGTTGGGCCCACGAACAAGACGGCGTCGCTGTCGCCGGACGTGAACGACCCGGGTTTTCGGGCGATCACGTTCGACGAGTTGGTGGCGGCTTATAAGGAACAGATCGCGGCGCTGATCGAGGGCGGCGTCGATGCGCTGATCATCGAGACGATCTTCGACACGTTGAACGCGAAGGCGGCCGGCTATGCGGCTGAGCTCGTGTTCGACGATGTGGGCTATCGCATGCCGGTCTGGCTCTCGGGCACGATCACCGACAAGTCCGGGCGCACGCTGACGGGGCAGACGACGGAAGCGTTCTGGCACTCCATCCGGCACACGAAGCCGTTCGCGGTTGGTTTGAACTGCGCGCTCGGTGCGGCGGATCTTCGGCAGTACGTGGCCGATCTTTCGCGCGTCGCCGATACGTTGATTTCGACGCATCCGAATGCGGGGTTGCCGAATGCGTTCGGTGGGTACGACGACTCGCCAGAATACATGGCGGACGTGTTGGGTGAGTTCGCGCAGGCGGGGTTGCTCAATATCGTGGGCGGGTGCTGCGGCGTGTCGCCGAACCACATCAAGGCGATCGCGGCCGCGGTGAAGCCGCATCGGCCACGCGTTGTGCCGACGCTTGAGCGGCAGATGCGTTTGTCGGGGTTGGAGCCCTTCGTGCTGACGAAGGAGACGAATTTCGTCAACGTGGGCGAGCGCACGAACGTCACCGGCTCGGCGAAGTTCCGCAAGCTGATCACCGACGGCAAGTACGACGAGGCGTTGGATATCGCGCAGGGCCAGGTCGAGAGCGGCGCGCAGATCATCGACGTCAACATGGACGAAGGCCTGCTCGACAGCGAGAAGGCGATGGTGCGCTTTCTCAATCTGATCGCGGCCGAGCCTGAGATCGCGCGCGTGCCGGTGATGATCGACTCCTCGAAATGGTCGGTGATCGAGGCGGGCTTGAAGTGCGTGCAGGGCAAGCCGGTCGTGAACTCGATCTCGCTGAAGGAAGGCGAGGACGCGTTCATCGCGCATGCCGAGAAGTGCAAGCGCTATGGTGCGGCTGTCGTCGTGATGGCGTTCGACGAGAAGGGCCAAGCCGATACGGCTGCCCGCAAGTTCGAGATCTGCAAGCGCTCCTACGATGTGTTGGTGAACAAGGTCGGGTTTGCGCCGGAAGACATCATCTTCGACCCGAACGTCTTTGCGGTGGCGACCGGCATCGACGAGCACAACGACTACGCGAACGCGTTCATCGAAGCGGCGGGGCGCATCCGCAAGGAGCTGCCGTACGCGCATGTGTCGGGTGGGGTGTCGAACATCTCGTTCGCGTTCCGCGGCAACGAACCGGTGCGCGAGGCGATGCATTCGGCGTTCCTCTATCATGCGATCAAGGCCGGCATGAGCATGGGGATCGTCAACGCGGGTCAGCTCACCGTCTATGAGGACATGCCGGGCGAATTGCGCGACGGCGTCGAAGACGTGCTGCTCAACCGGCGCGAGGATGCGACGGAGCGGCTGCTTGGGCTTGCGTCGCGCTACAAGAACAGCGGCGAGGCGAAGGTCGAAGAGACGCTGGCCTGGCGCGAGACGAGCGTCGAGGAGCGGCTGAAGCACGGGCTCGTGCACGGCATCGACGAGTTCGTCGTCGCCGACACGGAAGAGGCGCGGGCAAAGGCCAAGCGGCCGCTGGACGTGATCGAGGGTCCGCTGATGGCGGGCATGAATGTGGTCGGCGATCTCTTCGGCGCGGGCAAGATGTTCCTGCCGCAGGTCGTGAAGTCGGCGCGGGTGATGAAAAAGGCTGTCGGCTATCTGCTGCCGTTCATGGACGCGGAGAAGGATGCGGCCGGCACGGCGCGCGAGGCCAAGGGCAAGATCGTGATGGCGACCGTCAAAGGCGACGTGCACGACATCGGCAAGAACATCGTGGGCGTCGTGCTTCAGTGCAACAACTACGAGGTCGTGGATCTGGGTGTCATGGTGTCGGCCGCGCGCATCATCGAGGCGGCGCGGGCGGAGAAGGCCGACATCATCGGGCTCTCAGGCCTCATCACGCCGTCGCTGGACGAGATGTGCCATGTGGCGGCCGAGCTTGAGCGCGAGGGCTTCGACATCCCGCTGCTGATCGGCGGTGCCACGACGTCGAAGGTGCACACGGCGGTCAAGATCGAGCCGAACTACAAGCGGGGCGCCACGGTTTACGTGACCGATGCCAGC
>JANLXP010000289.1:0-2164 GCA_031365165.1 Alphaproteobacteria bacterium | reverse complement strand
GCCTGCGTTTCGATGATCGGGAGCGCGGTGAGCGAGCCGCCCTTGTTCGCTTCGTTCAACTTCGCGGCGCGTTCCAGCAAGCGGGAGTGAAGGTAGAACACGTCGCCCGGATACGCTTCGCGGCCCGGCGGGCGGCGCAGCAACAGCGACATCTGACGATAGGCCACTGCCTGCTTCGACAAGTCGTCATAGATGATGACGGCGTGCATGCCGTTGTCGCGGAAGAACTCGCCGAAGGTGCAGCCGGCGAACGGTGCCAAGAACTGCAACGGTGCGGGATCGGACGCGGTGGCTGCGACGACGATCGTGTATTCCATTGCGCCGAACTGTTCGAGCGTCTTCACGATCTGGGCGACCGTCGAGCGCTTCTGGCCGATGGCGACGTAGATGCAATAGAGCTTTTGCTTTTCGTCTCCGGTGGCGTTCACCGACTTCTGATTGATGATCGTGTCGAGCGCTATTGCCGTCTTGCCGGTTTGTCGGTCGCCGATGATGAGCTCGCGCTGGCCGCGGCCGATCGGGATGAGCGAGTCGACGGACTTCAAGCCGGTCTGCATCGGTTCGTGCACCGAGCGGCGCGGAATGATGCCCGGCGCTTTCACGTCGACGCGGCGGCGTTCGGTCGAGGCGATCGGACCCTTGCCGTCGAGCGGGTTGCCGAGCGGATCAACGACGCGGCCGAGCAGGCCCTTGCCCACCGGCACGTCAACGATCGAGCCCGTGCGCTTAACCGTGTCGCCTTCTTTGATGTCGCGGTCGTTGCCGAAGATCACGACGCCGACGTTGTCGGTTTCGAGGTTCAGCGCCATGCCCTTAATGCCGCCCGGGAATTCCACCATCTCACCGGCCTGCACTTTGTCGAGGCCGTGGATGCGCGCGATGCCGTCGCCAACGGAGAGAACTTGGCCGATCTCGGAGACTTCGGCTTCGGCGCCGAAGTTCTTGATCTGGCTTTTCAGGATCGCGGAGATTTCTGCGGCTTGGATGTCCATTGATTTATGCGCCTCTCATCGCGCGTTCCAGACGCACGAGTTTCGATTTGAGTGATGAGTCGATTTGGCGCGAGCCGACCTTGACGATCAGTCCGCCGAGAAGGGTTGGGTCGACGCGTTCGGTCAAGCGCATCTCGCGCTTCATTGCGTCTTTCAGCGTACCCATGAGTGCGGTGCGTTGTTCGGCCTTTAGCGGCTGTGCGCTCGTGACCTCGGCCGTCATCTCGCCGCGCTGATTGGCGACGAGCGTTTCGAATGCCGCTACGATGCCGCTGAGTGCGAAGAGCCGGCGCTTCGCCGCCAACAGGCCGACAAAGTTTTTCGTGAGCTGGTTGACGTTCTGCCGCGCCAGAACCGCGTCCATCGCCTTCGCTTGCTCCTCACGCGAGAAGATGGGCGAGCGTACGAGGCGGGCAAGGTCGGTGCTGCCGTCGATCAAGGCTTTGAGGCGCGACAGATCGGACGCGATGGCGTCGAGCGCTTTCGCTTCAGTTGCGAGTTCGAACAAAGCGGTCGCATACCGGCCCGCCAGACCCGCAACGGAAACGTTTTCGCTTGCCACGATGAGGCTCCAAACAAAGGCTTGCCCAAGCCTTGGAAACGCCCAGCAGAGGGCGAGGCTTAAGTCGTTGAATTTGCGACAGTTTTTGCGTTTGGGGCAGGCGCGAAATCCACCCCCGGCGACGCCGCGGCCGGGGTCTACCATGGGGCCCATTGCGGCGCAACATGGCGGATTTGCGCGACTTTGACGCGGGGCGACGGTCGCGCCAGGTTCGCGGGTTCTCGGAGCGATTACCTCATGGACCTTTCGAAGATCACTCCCGGCCGCAATCCGCCGCAGGATTTGCATGCGCTGATCGAGATTCCTTACGGCGGTGTGCCGGTGAAGTACGAGATGGACAAGGCGTCGGGGACGCTGTTCGTCGACCGGTTCTTGCACACGGCGATGTATTACCCGGGGAACTACGGGTTCATTCCGCAGACCTTGTCGCTCGATGGCGATCCGCTCGACGTGCTGGTTATCGCGCCGGTACCTGTAGTGGCGCTGTCATCCGTTGCCGCCCCGTTGGCGCGCTGATCATGACCGATCAGGCGGGCGAGGATGAGAAGGTGCTCGCCGTGCCGGTCGATGCGCTGCATCCGTTCTATGCAGGTGTGCAGTCCTATCGCGA
>JANLXP010000271.1:0-4868 GCA_031365165.1 Alphaproteobacteria bacterium | reverse complement strand
CTTTCAGCGCCGTGCCGCGTTCGTAGGTCGTGATCGAATCCTCAAGCCCGACCTGGCCCTTCTCCAGCTGCTGGACGATCTGTTCCAGCTGCTGCAGCGCCTGCTCGAAACTTAGGGTGGCGATGTCGCTTTTGTCGTCTTTTGCCATCGGCGCATTCCGGTTGTTTTTGTTGCTGGGGGTATACTGGTTTCGTCTGGGGCGGTCGAGAGATTCAGCTTCCGCCGTTGTGTGGGCGCGCTATAAGGTGGGCGAAACCCGCCCTCCCCCGCAGCCATAGGCAAGCACCCATGACGCAGCCCACACTCGACCTCGCCACCGCGAGCGCCGCGGAGACCGCACGCGCGGTCAACGGCGGCAGTATTTCGGCCCTAGAGGTTTGCGACGCGGCGATCGCGCGCATCGAAAAGAGCGACGGCGAAATCAACGCGGTCGTCGTGCGCGACTTCGAGCGTGCGCGGGCGCAGGCCAAGCGCGTCGACCAGGCGCGTGCGAAGGGCGAGCGCGGCACGCTGATGGGCGTCGCCATGACGGTCAAGGAATCGAACGACGTTGCGGGGTTGCCTTCGACGTGGGGGATGCCGGTCTTCAAGGACTTGCCCGTGACGCAAGACAGCGTGCCGGTGCAGCGGTTGAAGCGCGCGGGCGCCGTCATCTTGGGCAAGACGAATGCACCTGTCGCGCTTGCCGATTGGCAGGCGGTGAACCCGATCTATGGGCGGACTGTGAACCCGCACGATCATGCGCGCTCGCCCGGCGGTTCGTCCGGTGGTTCGGCGGCAGCGTTGGCGAGCCGGATGGTGCCGCTGGAGATGGGCTCCGACATCGGCGGATCGATCCGCGTGCCGGCGCATTTGTGCGGTGTGTTCGGGTTGAAGCCGACGTACGGGATCGTGCCGCTGCAAGGGCATGGGTTCCCGGGCACGGACGGGGCGCCGGTAGACCTTGCCACGGTCGGTCCGATGGCGCGGACGGCGGAGGATTTGGAGATCGCGCTCGACGCTATTGCAGGGCCGTTGCCCGGTGTTGGCATGAAGCTCGAGCTACCGGCGGCGCGGCACGCGTCGTTGAAGGATTACCGCGTGCTCGTGATCGACAAGCATCCGGTTTGCGCGACAGCCAACAGCGTTCGCGACGCATTGAACGGACTTGCGAACAAGTTGGAAGACGCCGGCGCGCATGTCATGAGCGAGGCCAACGTTCCCGACCTTGCGACGGCGCTTGGCGCCTATATCCAAATGCTCACTGCGATCACGACGCGTGGTGCGCCTGGTGCGACGCCCATCGACACGCACACCTGGATGGGCTTGCTCGACGAGCAGGCGCGCGCGCAGCGCGCGTGGATGGCCCTCTTCAAGGATATCGACGTCGTGTTGACGCCGCCGTTCGGTGTCCCCGCATTTCCGCATGACGACAATCCGGTTTGGGCGGAGCGCACGCTGGAGATCGACGGCAAGGCGACGCCCTATGGTGTGCAGGTTGCTTGGCCGGGCGTCGCCACCTTCCCCGGCCTGCCCGCGGCGGCGGCGCCGATCGCGAAGACAAAGGAGGGTTTGCCGATCGGCGTGCAGATTATCGCGAACCTCTATGAGGACCGCACGGCGCTTTCGTTTGCAAAACTGCTGCAGCAGGCCGGGCTCACGGCATGACCAAAGATATGTTTCAGTTCGACGGCGCCGACGGAACGCCGATTACAGCCTACCGCTGGCCGGCGATAGGCCACGTCAAAGGCGTGCTGCAAATCGCGCACGGAATGGGCGAACATGCGCTGCGCTATCTTGAGCCGTTGGCACCGCTGCGCGAGGCTGGCATTGCGATCTACGCGAACGATCACCGCGGACATGGCAAGACCGCGAAGGCGCTGGGCGATTTCGGGCCGGGCGGGTTTGCCGCCGTCGTCGACGATATGGCGATCTTGAGCGCCATCGCGAAACGCGAGAACCCGGGCAAGAAGCTGGTGCTGCTCGGCCATTCGATGGGCTCGTTTGCGCTGCAGATCTATCTCGTGAAGCACAGTGCGTTGATCGACGGGGCGGTGCTCTCCGGTTCAGCGGCGCTCGACCTGATGCCGCCGCCGGATCCTTCCGGTGGTGCGCTCACCGCGCTGAACGCGCCGTTCGAGCCTGCGCGTACGCCGTTCGATTGGCTGAGCCGCAATGCGGCCGAAGTCGACAAATACATCGCCGATCCGCTGTGTGGGTTTTCCGTCGATCAGGCCGCGATGATGAGCATCTTCACAGCCGCAGCGCCGCTCTTCGAACCCGATGCGTTGACGCGCATCCGGCCTGAGCTTCCGATCTATCTGATGGCGGGCGACAAGGATCCGCTGAACGGCGATCTCGCGTTTCTAGCGCCGCTCGTCCATCGCTACCGGACGGCCGGCGTGAAAGACGTAACCAGCGACTTCTATCCCGGCGGGCGGCACGAGATGCTGAACGAGACGAACCGCGACGAGGTCGTGCGCAACCTCGGCCGGTTCGTCGCGCGGGTCACCGCTTAGCGGGCGTTCTTGTCGTATTCCATGGCGCCGATGATGTTGCCTTCGGGGTCTTCGAAGAAGAAGAGTTTGCCGATACTGGGCAGCACGGCGCGGGGCATGACGATTTTTCCGCCCGCCTTCTTGATCGCGGCTTCGGCCTTTTCGCTGTTCTCGACCGAGAGCGTGCATTCGAGGCCGAAGATCGATTTGCCGGGCACGATATCGCGACGTTTCTGAAGGCTCGCCAGCATGTTGCCAGGGCCGGCCGCGCCTTCAATCATGTAGAAGCCGGGCGGTCCGTAGGCTTGGTACGACCAGCCGAAGGCGTCGGTGTAGAACGCTTTCGCGCGCTCCATGTCGTTGGCATTGATCGAAAAGTGGGCGACGTGGGCCATTGGTCCTCCAAGTGATGTTGCGCGTTTAATAGCCGTATCGGGCTCAGGCGTCTTGCGATAGAATGCCAAGAAATGTCGCCAGCGCGCCAACCCAGGATTCCGGCCAAACCCGACGGTTCCGTTTGGGTGCGCACGTACCCCGTGCGTTTTACGCAAGGCTATGCCGCGGACACGCACGATCACGAGTGGCATCAGTTGAGCTACGCGTCGGCGGGCGTGATGAGGGTTGCCACCGCCGATAGCGCGTGGGTCGTGCCGCCGAACCGTGCGGTTTGGATTCCGGCCCGCGTTGCGCACGCGGAGGAGATGCGGGGACAGGGGACGATGCGCAGTCTCTATTTCGCCAATGCGATCGCTGGCGCCCTGCCCCGCCACTGCGCGGTGATGAATGTGCCGGCGCTGTTGCGCGAGTTGATCTTGGAGGCGACGGAGTACGGCGTGCTGGACGCTTCTGTGCCGGCGCAGAAGCGGTTGGCGCTCGTGATTGTGGACCGGCTTGCCCTGCTCCAACCTGCGCCGTCGCAGAACCTGCCGATGCCGCGCGATGCGCGTGCGCTCGCCATTGCGCAGCGGCTGCAAAAGACACCTGCGAACGACGAAGAATTGAGTGCGCTGGCAAAGCGCGCTGGGGCTAGCACGCGCACGGCGCAACGGCTCTTCAAAAGCGAAACGGGCTTGAGCTTCGCGCGCTGGCGCCAGCGGATGCGGTTGCTCTCGGCGATCGAAAGACTCGGCCGCGGGGGCAGTGTCACGACAGCCGCCCTCGATGTTGGCTATTCCAGCGTCAGCGCCTTTGTCTCGGCTTTCGGCCAGGAATTCGGCGTGACGCCGGGGCGGTTTGCGAAGGGTTAGGCTAATCCGTGCTGCCACGCGATGCTGCGGTTTTCTTTTGGGTGCGCGGTAGGCGCCGTTCCACCGGGGTCGCCAGAATGAGGGAGGTGTTGACGACGCCGGCGCCCGACAGGCGGTCGACGAGATCGTCGAGACCGGCCACAGATGGCGCGGACACCTTCAGCACGTAACTGTCGGCGCCGGTCACCTTGTGACACTCTTCGACCTCCGGCGCTGAGGCGATCGTGGCCATCAACTTGGCGCCGCGGCTTGTATCGGTGGCAATGCGCATGATGGCTTGCACCGGCATACCCAACGCGGCGCGATCGACGGTGATCGTAAAGCCTTGGATTATGCCTGCCTCGCGCATCTTGGCTATGCGTTCGATGGCGGACGGTGCGGAAAGGCGCACGCGTTTGGCGACCTCGCGATAGGATGTCCGGCCATCGGCGGCCAGAATTTCCAGGATCTTTTCATCCGTCTTATCGATGTCAGGCTTACGCATGCCAATACCTTACAAACAGCGGCACGATGGGCCGTTTCGCCTCACGAGTTCGCTTTGGAACTCTGTCACGGCATCGTAGCTTTGGCGAGAGAGTGCCCTTCGCGTGCGGACAATCACGATGCGTAAACCGTCAATCCTGAAGCTGTTTGCGGCGGCCGGCGTGGCGCTGTGCGTTCTCGGCGCGGCTTCGGCCGAAGAGCGCGTCTCGCCCACAGCAAGCGATGCCGACATTCGCCAGATGTTGGCGATGCGCGTCGACCGGCAGCATCACGCAACCGGTATCGTCGTGGCCATCGTCGAGCCTGCGGGCGAGCGCGTCATCAGCTACGGCAAGCTTGGGCTCAGCGACGCGCGGGCCATGACGGCGGATACGGTTTTCGACGTCGGCTCGATCACCAAGGTCGTCACGGCACTTCTGCTCGCCGATATGGCGGCGCGGGGCGAGGTGGCGCTCGACGATCCGGTGCAAAAATATCTGCCGTCACGCGTCATCATGCCGGCGTTCGAGGGGCGCGCGATCACGCTTGCCGACCTTGCGACCCGCACGTCGGGCCTGCCGTTGCGTCCCGCGAACCTCAAGTCGCGCGATCCGGATAACAAATACGCCGGTTACACGCGCGACGATCTCTATGCCTTCTTGTCGGGCTACAAGTTGCCCCG
>JANLXP010000253.1:0-4157 GCA_031365165.1 Alphaproteobacteria bacterium | reverse complement strand
GACCACACTCTCATTAGAGTAATTGCTGCAGGGCGTTCGCGGCGATGAGGGAGCTTTCGGCGCTTTCGCCGTCTTCAATGCACCAGATTGCCGACAATACCGCTTGGGCAAATCCCCAGCCGATCATTCGCTTGGCGTCGGCATTCAAAACCCGCTCGAAAACCGCCACTCGTTTCTCGGTAACACTGCGGTCGGCAAATAATTTGGGTTCGTCCATAGGATTGCGAAGAACTGAGCCCACTTCGTAGGCTGGTTCTCCAATGACACCCTTTGGATCAATCAGAAGCCAGCCGCGCCGCGTGTCCCAGAGGACGTTGTCGTGGTGCAGATCACCATGAAGGAGTCGACGCTCGGTCTGCGTTTCGCATAGCTCAAGAAAGAGTTCGTGCGCGTGTTTGACCAAATCCGCCGGAATGTCGGCGTTGCCTGTTGTGGCGTGTCGCTCAAAACCACGGCTCCAATCTTCAACCTGAGGAAAGCCCTTTAGGGGTGGTTGCGGGCGATGAATATCCGCCATCATTTCTGCAAGAATGGTTGTTGATTGTTCGTCGGACCCGTCACGCACCAGGTGCACGAGCGGGGAGCCGGGCATAGCGCGCTCCAGCAGGATTGCAGCGTCGCCACTGTGCTCCAATAGACGGACCGCGTGTCGTGATCCGAAGTGTATTAGGGCGAGTCCGGCGTTCGCTTCGTCGTGTCCATCTCGGCCCACTTTGAGGGCAACGGCCTCCATTCCACGTGTGCCAAACGCAACGATACCTCTTGGAGTCTCGATCTCTTCTCCAGTCAACACAACGTTCCAGCGCCTCGAATAATCAAGGAGTTTTCGGGGAATGTCGTTGCCCATCTAATCTCGTCTTTTTCACTTCGAACCCATGCGTGGCGAGTCACACGTCGGCGGTGTCAAACAGAGTGTCAAGAATCGGGCATCCAACATGTGATGGGGCGGAGCACTGCGCAACCATTTGGGTGAGCCAGTTTTCGACTTGCGCGAGCTCGATCATTTTTCGCCGGACCGACGTTGCTTGAGCTTCGGCGAGTTGCCTCACGCGGTTGCAGTTCTCAGGCGCGGCGGTCGCAAGCTCGATCAGGGCTCGCACGTCTTTGAGGGTAAAACCCAGCTCGCGGCACCGCCGGATGAATTTCAGGTGCCGTACTTCGCCATCGCCATAGGTGCGGCGGCTGCGCGCGGCTCGCGGAGGCATCGATAGAAGGCCGATGCGCTGGTAATACCGAATGGTCTCAACGTTGCAGCCCGCCCGCTTTGCTGCGGTTCCAATTGTTGCCATCTTGACGCCTCTTGCATCCGTACCTGCTACAGATCGCATACTAGCGCTCCAAATAGGTCCAGGTGAGTGGTCGACGACAACGTGAGTGACGGGATTTCCGAAAAACGGGCCATCGGCACGGGTGCAAGCGCGGCTTCGGGAACGAGCTTGATTGCCGCCGTGGCATCGTTTTGCTGCGCCGGACCGTGGGCGGTCATGCTGTTTGGCGTTCCCGGCGCGATCACGATTGCACGATGGGAGCCTTACCGGCCCTATCTCATAGTCGCGTCCGGTGCCTTGCTGGCGTGGTCAATCTGGCGAACATACCGACTTCGTCAGGCTTGCGCCGCTGGCACGTGCGCGTCCGGTCCCTCGCCCTGGCTTGTCGGCGCCCTGTGGCTGGCAACCGGCCTTTGGTTCTTCGCTCTCGTTGCTCCGTATGTGGCTAGCGCTATCGCGCGGACCTATTTGCCGTGAAGGAGAAGACAATATGATGCTGCGTCGTGTTTTAGGATTTGGAGCGGTTGTTTTGGTTACGGCTGTTGCGGTCGGATTCTACTTCTGGCGAACGCACGGCGTGGACGCTCTGGCCCAGGCCGGGGCGGTTCAATTGGACGGTTCGCTGCAGCGTCTGCAAACGGATTTCAACGCGAACAAAGACAAGGTCAGATTCTTGTTCATCATCGGCCCGTCGTGCGGAACCTGCCTGATGGGATTGGAGGACCTCAACCGGGAGCTTGTCGGAAAGGTACAGGGCGACAAACGATTCCAGACGTTCGTCGTGAGCGTGCCCGCGTTGATGGCAACTGCCGCCGACGTGCCCGGTGCCATCAAGCTGATGAACGGCCCGAACGTGATCCACTATTGGGACGGCGACGGACGCACCGGGTTTGCATACACTGATGTTCTCGGCCTCTTCGAAGACGCGGCGAAGACGAAGCGGATTTATGCGTGGGACGTTTGGATGGCCTACGCACCGGGACAGA
This sequence comes from Alphaproteobacteria bacterium, assembly GCA_031365165.1. Classification (GTDB taxonomy): domain Bacteria; phylum Pseudomonadota; class Alphaproteobacteria; order Micropepsales; family Micropepsaceae; genus SZUA-430. The sequence goes on along the minus strand of JANLXP010000253.1, from coordinate 1,903 downwards.
CGTGGGACGAGTTGAGCAAGCCGCCAATGCCGAAGTTCTGGCGTCATCAACTCGGCCAAGGGGTGCAGGGGAAAGACCTCGACGCCCCCGAGTTCGCCACCGAGGCGATGAAACTCGCAGCGGCCGCACAATGACGATGGAAGCTCAGGAATTGGAGTCTGCAATCACGTGTCCGCACTGCGGTGTTCGCAAGATCGAAACGATGCCGACGAATGCGTGCTTGTTCTTCTACGAATGCACCGGCTGCGGGGTGCGGCTGAAGCCGAAGGCAGGAGACTGTTGCGTGTTCTGCTCTTACGGGACGGTCAAATGCCCGCCGAAGCAGTGTGAGTCCTGCTAAGCGACGGAGCGCGAGTTTGGTGCCGTCGCGTGGGGTCTGGCTATTAACGCTAGCGCTAAGCTTGTGACGCCAGGTGGACAAACTCCTTGCAGCTGACACATTGGGCAACCCTCAGAACTAACCGCCGCGCCAACTGCGGATTGAGTCTGCAAACACCGTCCTTCGTGATTGCGAAATCCTTCGCTGAAAACGTCTCGCTCCGCACCAGTTCCAAAATCTCGCGATCCACGACCGCCCGCAGCGGCTCCATCAAATCGAAAACAAGGTTCTCGCGCTTCTTGTTCGCGAGGTCGTGCATGAGGCCGATGGTGGGGTCCAAAGGCGCGGACTAGCGGCGCAGATTACACGCGTTTCAATTTGGAAATGGACGGCCAGCTGCATTCCTCTCAGTGGAAGAGGAATGCGATATTTCTGGTTTCTAAGGTCCTCTGTGAAAAGGCGGTTAAGCCCGAGGAAATAGCAGCTCTATTCGATTGGCGATCAAATCGCGTGTGGTACTCCGTGGAGGGTGATGTTGATGCTCCAGAGTTTGAGAGGCTTGCCCGCATCAAAGAATCGTCAGGCGGTCCAAGTTTTCGACCTGGCCGTTGGTTTTGCGACGACGACGAACTGATCCAGGCCAATGGAAGGACCTACGCCTTTTCCAAAATGTGGGGTGGCGACCATTGGCATAAGGCGATGAATTTGCTTAAGGACACCTACCCTGACCTCAAGATCGAATTCTCTCCTGCTGAATAACGCGGGCCAGAGCGACGAGCACGGTCCGACTCCGAATTTGACAGTTGCCTGGGGTCACAAAAGCGGAAGTGAACGCCCTATCACTATACCCCCCCGCGCGAGCGGGAGAAGGTGGCGCGGCGCGTAAGCGCCGTGACGGATGAGGGAACCCTGAGACGCGACGAGTGCCGCAGCTGCCGCTATACTGATCGCACCACGGAACAAACCACTGTGCCGACCTCGCTCACCCTATCCCCCCACCACAAAGGTCCCGCATACGCGCTCGCCTCGGCGGTGCTGTTCGGCATCTCGACGCCGTTTGCGAAACTGATCGGGCAGGGGGTCGATCCGTGGTTGTTGGCGGGCTTGCTCTATCTGGGATCGGGCATCGGCTTGGGCCTCTGGCGCGCAGCGTCGCGCGTGCGCGGCGTGCGCAACAATGAAGCCGCGCTGAAACGCAGCGACTGGCCGTGGGCGGCGGCGATCGTCTTCTTCGGCGGCGTGGCGGCACCCTTGCTTCTCATGTTCGGCCTGCAGAAGACGACGGCCTCGACCGCCTCGCTGCTTTTGAATCTCGAAGCGCTGGCGACCATGACGATCGCCTGGATCGTCTACCGCGAAAGCGTGGACCGCCGCTTGCTGACCGGCGCGCTCGCCATCCTGACCGGCGCGGTCGTTCTGTCGTGGAATTTCACGGCGCTGGCGTGGTCAGGCGGCGCGCTCTTCATCGCAGCCGCGTGTGTGTGCTGGGGCATCGACAACAACCTCACGCGAAAACTCTCCGGCGCCGACGCCGTGCAGATCGCAACCCTCAAGGGCCTCGTCGCCGGCACGACGAACACCGTC
>JANLXP010000247.1:0-6326 GCA_031365165.1 Alphaproteobacteria bacterium | reverse complement strand
TGCCGGTCGCCGGGGCGCGGGCGCCCTAACACCGGGGCCGCCCCCCCCCGAAATTACTTATTTACCCCGGGCTGGGCGCTTATATAGTACCTAAAGCGGGGGCGGGCACGCCCGCGGTCCCAGGGACTTAGTTCTCGACGAACCATTTCGCGGCGGCTTCGGCGTCGGAGGAGTCGAGTCTGGCGCGGAATTGGGTGAAGAGGCCGTGGCTGGTGTAGCCGGCGGCGGTGAAGTCGTCGTCTTGGTAGCCGACGAGGTTGTAGCCGGCGGAGACCCACATCGCGTCCGAGAGCGCGTAGCCGATCGAGGGGCCGACGGAGTATTGCAACGTCGACGAGGTCCAGTTGGCGAGCGCGCTGCCGCGGAGGCCCACGTCGATGCTGTCGGTGATGTCGTAGCGTGCTTCGAGGCCCGACATCGTCGAGAAGGTTTGATGGCGCACGCCCATCACCTCGTCGGCTGCGTATTTGACGCCCAGCATGATCGAGACTTCGAACGCGTTTGTCGGCTGCACGTTGATCAGCGTGTTGTCGACGATCTTCCACGTGTTGCGTGCGATGCCGCTTTCGGCTTCGGCGCGCGGGTCTGACTCGTAGCCGAAGTCGAGGCGGTTCAAGATCAGCGGGCCGTCGTTCGGGCGGTAGGCGACGCCCAGCTGCATCTGCGCGGTCGTGACGTTCGCGCCCGTTTCCGGGTCTTCGTACATGTAGCGGAAATTGTTTGCGAAGCTGAGGTTGTCGTACGGCGACAGATAGTGGCCGATGGCGACGTTCCAGCGTTCGTCGGTGCCGAGGCGCGTTTCGACGCGAGCCGTCACTTTGCCGAGCGTTGTGTCGACGGCGGTGCCGATCGATATTGCGGTGTAGCTTTCGCGATCGCCCGCACCGCCAAGCCCGCCGTTGTCTTCGCCGGTGCCGTAGACGCGTTGCTGACGGTCCAGGCTGGCGGAGACCGACCAGCCTTCTTCGATCTGCCAATCTTGTGCGAGGCCGACGTTTGCGAAGACGCGCTCCGACGTGGCGGTGAGATCGCGCTGGGCTGAGGTTTGCACGCGTCCGCCGTTCCAGAACGAGCCTTGGAAGCCTGCGCGTGTGATGCTGCCGTGGTCGTTTTTGCCGTCGATGATTTCGTGCGCGGCCACAATGCTCAAACTGTCGGTCAGCTTGAAGTCGGCGCCGAACGTGGTCTTGTTCGGGAAGTCGGCGTTTTCGTCCTTCCCGTTGATCGAGAGTTCCTGTGAGACGCGCACGGTCAAGCGGTCGTCGATGCGATGGATCGCACGCGCCAGGATTTGGTCGGTGACGGCGTCGCTGCCGTTCGTGCCGTCTTTGACGCGGCGGGCGCCGAGTGCCAGCTCGGTTTCTTCCGACGTCCAGCTCACGAAGAATTCTGCGAACTCGCGTGCGCCGGTGATGCGTGCGCTTTCGCGATGGTAGGCTTTCGCTTCCAGCCCTAAGCCCTTCGCGACGACGTCGAGGTTCGCGCGGGCTTCCACGCCGTATTCGCGGGTGCCGGAGAGGCCGCCGTTCAATTGGTCGAGGCCGAATTTCTCGTCTTGGCTACGTGCGTACAGGCGTCCTGAGAACGCCTGCGAATTGTGCGCGACTTCGACGTTGTAGGCGGCGGCTGTGCCGGGACCGTTCGGGCCGTCGCGCGAGCGTGCGAATTCGGCGTGCACCACTGTGCCCGGTGCGACGGTTGCGGTGGCGTCCACGCCGTAGAGTTGGCCGGCATCGCCCGCGCCGTTCGCGCCTTGGTGGATGGCGCTGACGCCGATTTCGAAATCGCCGCCGAACGCGTAAGCGGCGACGCGGCCGCCTGCGGTGACGCTGCGCTTCGTTGCGCCGGAGGTTTCGTATTCGGCGACGATGACGAGCGGGTTCAGGTTCTGGCTTTGGCCTTGCACCGGCTCCTTGAAGAAGACGGTGCCCATTTCATAGTCGATCTCGTAGTCGATGTTGCGCACGAGGCCGCGCGAGGTCAGCGCTTCGCCATTGCGGAAGCGGTCGCGCTCTTCGATGCGGATGCGTTCGGAGTTGATGAGCACCGGATGCGTGGTCAGGCGGTAGAGGCCGGATGTGCCGTTGCCTTTGATCTCGTCCTTCACGAACCTGTTCGCGGTGTCGCTGACGAAGGCTTTGGCGCTGAATTCTTCGCCGCGGTACGCCGTTTGGACGCCGTGCATGCGGCGTTCGTAGCGCGCGAGTTGGGCGCTTGAGAGCGCGGTGTCGAAATCGCCGTAGCGGACCATGAAATTCTTGCGCTCGACGTGCACGAAGAGCGGGCCGGACGAATCCATCTCCTGCTCGGTCTTGCTGGCGTCGCCGTAGACCGGGAAATAGCGGCGCGGTTCGATCTCTTTGAAGAGGCCGTTCGCGTTTTCTTTGCCGGAGCGGTCGCTGTCGTAGCCCGCCTTCAGCAGCCAGTCGCCCAGGATCATGCTCTTGAAGAAGAACGCCACACGGCCGTCGGCGAAGACGTCGCTGTGAATGTTTGCTGGCGTGTTGCCATCGTTCCGGTTGCGCCCTGCCGTGCCTTCGGCGAGCGCGACCAACATTGTCGAGGTTGCGCCGGAGGCGATCCAGGCTTTCAGAATTTTGTCTTCCCCACCGACCTTCAACCCCAAACGGACTTCGCCTGCGAGCAATGTGGGTGCGAGCGGTACAAGCAGGATGCCGCCCTCCCCCACCGGGAAACGCGAGGCGACGAGGCCCGATGTCGGCGCTTGATCGGCCACGATCTGCTGACGGCGATACGGTGCGCCGATCTCGACGTCGACGAATGTGCCGGGGCGTGCGGGATGATTGCCCGCCGTGGTGAGCTTGATGGCGATCACGGGCGGCGTGTTGCCGTCGGCGATCAGGGTGGAACGCTTTGGATCGATCACCGCTGCGACCGGAGGACCGGAAAAGTGGACAGTGCGGCCGATGCGTTCGCCGGGTTGGCCCGCCTTGTTGACGGCAACCGCCATGAAAAGATTGTCGCCGTCGTGGATGTTGACGCCGCGCCAGCGGGTCGCTGCCCACGTCTTCGTCGAATTGACGACGGTGCCTTCGATGTTGAGTGCGGAGACCGCTTGGCCGTCGAGCGTGAGCTCGACCTTTTCATCCGGGTGGTGCGCGACGACGATCGTGACGCTGCCCAGTGCCGGATAGAAGCCTTCGCCCGGTGCCACGAAATCGAACTTTGCAGGTGCGGTTTCGATCCACTTTTGCAGGCGTTCGTGGCTCCAGTTGCCGTTGTCGATCATCGCTTGGCCGGCGGGCGCGGTCGCCACGCGCGGAGCGGCCGTGCCTTCCAGCGCGAAATCGGCACGCCAGAGCGCGCCACCTTGCGTGTCGACGAATTGTGCTTCGCCGTCGCCGCCGTTGCGGCTGTTCGTGCGGCATTGCACCGGGGTCAGTCCCGCCGGCAACGACGACTTGTCGATCTGCACGACGTGGAGACCAGGCTTCGTGCCTTCGACGTGATAGCGGCCGAGAGGATCGGTCGTCACCGCGGTGCCGTCTTCCATATAGATGCGCACGCCGGGCACGCCCGGGCCTTTGCCGTCGCAGCCGCCGGCATAGACGCGGCCCGCGATGAAGCCGACGTCGGCGAAGAAATCTTGGCGGATGAGGACGGTTGCGACCGCAATGTTCGAGGTGCGGTTTGCGATTTGATCGAAGGCCTGCGCCTTGTTCGTCGAGAAGCCGTATTCGCTGCCCGCCACGACTTCGGCGTAATAGGCGAACTCCAGCGACGCGCCGGCGGCCATCGGGCCGACGTTGAAAATCAGAAGCTTGCCGTCGGAGGTGACGGGCGTGAATTCGTTCAAACTGCCGTTCGCGGGGACCGTGTCGCGGAAGCGGAGTTCCGGCGGCAGTTGGTCCTGCACGCTGACGTTGGCGGAGGCCGCGCCCGTGTTTTCGACGCGCAGCGTGTACATGACGACTTCGCCGACGCCCACAACGATGCGGCTGGAACGTTTCGTCACGCGAAGATCGGTGGTCGGCGGAATGTTGCCTGCAACGACGAGAAAGTTTTCTTCGTTCGACCATTCGGTCAGCGAGGTGCCGCCGACGGTGAATTCGACTTGGGCGATGTTGGTGATGTTCGTGCCGGGCGCGCTTGGCGCAGCGCTTGCAGCGGCCGCCCAAAGTGCGAGGGCCGCGAGCAGCACCATTCCGATAAAGGTCAGGTGTTTGCCCACGGCCCTACTGCTTCTTGTTATTTTAGTTCAGTCGACTGCTGTTAGTTCACCGTGACGTCGAACGTCACCGTGCTGGTGCCGCCGCCGCTCGCGAGAGCGCCAACCGTCACCGTCACTGCGCCGGGGTTCGTCGCGTTGATGTCGCCGGCATCGTCGCCACCGGCGTCGGTCAGGCTGCCGCTGTTCAACGTGATCGTGCCGCCCGCGTAGGTCGTGCTGGCCGGGATCGAGTCGCGAACCACGACGGTCGACGCGTTCGCGGCGCCCGTGTTCGAAACAACGATCGAGTAGCGAACGACTGCACCCGGGATACGCTTCGGGTTCGTCGTGCCGTTGAACGGATCGGAGATGACCGACGAGGTCTTCGTGACCGTCAGCGTCGCCGTCGACACGGTGTAGGTACCGGTCGCCGAATGCTTGCCGTCGCGAACCGCATCGCCCGGGCCCGCCGCATCAGCGAACACGACTTGCTGCGTGTCTTTGTCGTCGGCAATCGCGTTGTCGTGCGTGGTGACCGTGGTCGACCCCGCATTCAACGTGGTCGCGATCATCTGGTAGTTCGAAACCTGACCGTTCGTCGCAGCCGCCGGCGTGTCGGAGACGATCAAGAGGCGCATCGTGGCGTCGGCCACGAGGTCGCCGGCGTTGGTACCGCCCGTATAGAGCGTGTCGCCGCCGTCGAAGTTGCCGTCACCGTTCACGTCGCGATAGATGCGGACGTTGTTCATGACGATGCCGCCGCCGAGGCTGGCGGCGAGCGAGTAACCGTGCGTCTTGTTGCCGGTGTTTTGCAGCGTGAAGGCCAGAACCTGGTTCGTCGAACCCGGAACCACCGACGCGCCCGAATTGTTCGTGACGGTCAGATTGACTTTATCGTCGACCACGAAGGTCGCCGAACCCGTCACCGCGGTCTGCGGCACGCCGCCGACCTGGAAGTTGACGGTCGCTGTGTTGGAAACCGTGGTACCGGCCGCAGTACCAGCAGCTTGAGCGCTGTGCGGCAACGCGAACGCTGCCGTTGCTACGACTGCCGCGGCCACCCAGCGCGTCAGTCTGACGTTGAACATTGTCATTTTCTTGATTGAACCCGTGTGTGAGCCGACGCGAAAAAGCCCGCGCCATAAAAAACATGTCACGAGTGCTACTAATGTTCGGTTATTAAGCACACGAATCGCGCGCGAAAGCGGGTGACGAGGGTAAACGAATTTCTAACGCACGAAGCGGATCGTAATCGCCGCTTGGCATCATGTCCCCGAAATCAGGCGCAAAACTGCGAACGCCCGGCGGTGAGGCCGGGCGCTCGTTTACGGAAGTTCGGTGGAGGTTGTTGCTACTCGAGCACGGCGCGGAAGGCGACCGCGCGCGTCGTACCGCCGTCGAGCGGCACGTTCATCACCCAGCGGATGTGCGTGTAGTCGTTCGGGCCGGCCTGGCGGCGCTTGCCGTCTTTGTCGGTCACCTGGAGCTTTGCCGCATCGGCGAACGATTTGCCGGCGTCGACCGAGAACGTCACGATCGCGCTTTGCGTGGTCGCGCTTTTGTCGATGTATTTCATCTGGTTCGGGATCGGCGCCACGATGACGATATTTTCGCTGGGCGCCTGCCCGCCGTTCTTGAGATTGTACGTATAGACGACGGTGTCGCCGGGAACGACGGTCAGCGCCGGGATGCGGTTGACCTTCACGCCGCCCTGCGTATCGCGGACGACGACTTCCTTCTCGACTTGCGTCGTGACCGACATCGGCGAAGCAGCGAATGCTGCGCCTGAGGCCAGCAATCCGGCGGCGAAAACGGCAAGAATGTTCGAACGCATGACCCAGCGGCCTCCAAGCATTGAGCGACTCAACCGCGGAGTGTCAGGGAATACGGTAAACGAATCCTTATATCGATTACGAGACGGCGCGGGTGCTCACGACTTGAACCCAATGCGCGCGTGGGTGCCGTCGCAGAAGGGTTTTGTCGATGAGCCGCCGCAGCGGCAGAGGCGGGCGTTTTGCGCGCGGGTGACGGTGCGGCCGGTGCCGGCGCAGATTTCGACGTTGCCCATCAGTTGCAGGGGACCGTCGGGAAGCGGGTCGATCGTGAGCGTGCCGCCGCGGAAATCGAGTGCTTCGCTTTCGATGGTTGCGGGTTC
>JANLXP010000214.1:0-1143 GCA_031365165.1 Alphaproteobacteria bacterium | reverse complement strand
AGCGCGCAATTCGCGCTTCCAAAACGGCGCGCGGGTTTTGAGATAGTCCATCAAGAATTCCGCCGCCTCGAACGCGGCTCGCCTGTGCGCCGCCGCCGTCACGACAAGCACGATTCGCTCACCTGGATTGAGCTCGCCAACGCGGTGGACGATCGAAACGCCCTGCAACGACCAGCGCGAGCGCGCCTCCTTGGCGATGCGCTCCAACTCGCGTTCCGTCATGCCGGGAAAGTGCTCAAGCGTCATGCTAACGAGCTTTTCGCCCTGGCTCTCGCCACGCACGACTCCGACGAAACTCACGATCGCGCCCGCGTCTTCCCGCTGAAGCCGCGCGATCTCCGTGCCGGGCTCGAAGTCCTCGCGCTGAACCCGGACTGTCATCCGCCGGTGACCGGCGGAAAGAACGCAACCTCGTCACCCGCTTTAACCGGCGCGGCGAAATCGACATGTTCTTGATTGAGTGCAGCGCGCACCCGCTTCATATCCGCGAACGCATCGGCGTAGCCACCGCCGCGCGCGGCCAGCCACACCGCGAGATCGCCGATCGTGCGCACGGTTCCGGGAAGCTCCACTGCTTCCTCGCCACGCCCGACCTTCTGCCGCAGCCACGCGAAGTAGAGCACCTTCACGACGGCCGCTCCGCCGTCCGCGGACGAGGTCGCGCATGCTCACCCGACACGTGGCTCAAGTTCGCCTGCACGTAACTGAAGCCCGTGTAGATCGTCAGCACGGCCGCCGCCCACAACGTGAGAATGCCAGCGCGATGCACCCAGCCCCACACATGTTCGATCGCAGGCGCCACGATCAGCATCGCAATCGCCACCACCTGCAGAACGGTCTTCATCTTTGAAACGGACGACACCGGCACCTGAACCGAAATCGTCGCCAGGAATTCGCGCATACCCGACACCAGGATTTCGCGCGCTAAGATAATTAGCGCCGGAATGATCACCCAGCCGCGGATGTCGTCCGTATAAACGAGCATCACAAGCGCCGATGCGATGAGCAGCTTGTCGGCGATCGGATCGAGCATCTGCCCCAGGCGCGACTCGATATTCCGCCGCCGCGCCACCCAACCGTCTGCATAGTCGGTGATCGCGGCGACCAAAAACAGTCCGAACACGACCCAGCGGCCGACCGGCA
>JANLXP010000181.1:0-1273 GCA_031365165.1 Alphaproteobacteria bacterium | reverse complement strand
GCGGGGAGCTAGCTCGCACAACGGATTGTGATCGGCGGCGAAAGACCTCGGCTTGACTTTGCATTCTCCGTAATTAGAACTAGGTTCTAGTTTTTTGGAGAGCGGCATGCCCGTTCACGCGCCCCGGCAAGACCGCAGCCGGCGAACGCTCGAAGCGATCTTGGAAGCGACGGAGAAGCTGCTGGAACGCCGCGCGTTCGGTGATATTTCGATTGCCGAGATCGTTCTGAAATCGGGAAGCTCGACCGGGTCGTTCTATGCGCGCTTTCCAACGAAGGACGCGCTGCTGCCCGCTCTCTACGCGCGCTATCACGCTGCGATACCAGAGCGGGTCACGCGCCTTGGCGCCGCGCTCGCCCGCAAGCCGCTGACGTTGCGCCGCGCCTGCCGTCTCATCGTCGACGAATTCGCGGCCTCATTCGAAGATCGCGAGAATCTGATGCGGGCGATCGTGATTTACGCGCGCACCAAGCCTGAGGATCTGCGTTCGATTCTCGGCGAGCGAACGACCATGTACGAACAGATCGTCGCCGCGTTACACCCGTTCCACGCTGAAATCCGCCACCCCGACAAGGCGTACGCGATACGCACCGGCTTTTTCATCGTGGGCACCGCCGTGCGCGAGGTGGTGCTGTTTCCGAATGCACCGGCTGCGAACGCGGCGCGTCAACCAATCACGAAGATGAAAGCGACGCTTGCGGACGTGCTTCATTCCTATCTGACATCCGACCAGGACAGCGACGAATGAGAATCACCATCGCCGTTTGTGCCGCGCTTTTCTTTGTCGCCACAGCGTCCGCGTCAGAGGTTAGGCGCGAACCGTACACGCTGACCGGTCCGGGTGGCGCGCAGGCGCAAGGCGAACTCGTCACGCTCAGCGTGCCGGAGAACCGCGCCAATCCGAACGCGCGCGCTATCATAATCAAGTTCGTTCGCTTACCGGCGACCGGCGCGAAGCCCGGGTTTCCCGTCGTCTATCTCGCCGGGGGGCCAGGCGGTTCGGCCGTCGGCAACGGTCAGGGCGTGCGCTTTGCCTTCTTCAACCGGCTGCGCGAGGTGGGCGACGTCATCTTGTTAGAGCAGCGCGGCACTGGCCTTTCCGACGCCCTGCCCGTTTGCGAGACGCAGCCGTTCGATCCCGCACAGCCGCTCGACCGCGCGAATCTTGCGGGCACGTATCGCCGCGAACTCGCGCGCTGCATCGCGTTTTGGCGTTCGAAAGGGGCCGACGTTGCCGGTTACAACACCTTAGAGAGTGCGGCCGATCTCGACG
>JANLXP010000179.1:0-8597 GCA_031365165.1 Alphaproteobacteria bacterium | reverse complement strand
GCTCGAGCAAGGGCGAATTGCTGCGGAATTTCAGATAGTCTGTCGGTGTGTCCATGCCGCCAGAGCGGGCGGAACGCCCGCGGTCCCAGGCTGCGTTGTCGCTAGAGCAGGTGCAGGAGTTGGTCCGGCTCGATCGATGGGGTTTGGCAGCGGTTGGGTTTGGTGGTTTCGACGGCGGGTGGTGGGCCCACGTCTTTCAGCGGCACGAGGCAGTGCCATTCCTCGGAGTCCGGCTCGCGGTTTGGCGATAGCTGTTCGGGCGGGGCTTCCGCTTCGGGTGGGGCTTGCACGTCCGGCGATGCCTCCAGCACGAACGGGCGCATGAAGCGTGCGTCGGGCCAGACTTGCGCATTCGCGAACTCGGGCGGCCATTCCAAGAGCGGTTTTGTGAACGTCACTTTGCCGGTCGGCGCGGCGGAGGCCTGGATAGCCGCGGCGAGTGCCGCGGCGGCCAGGATTTTTGCTGTGCGCATGGGTGAAGTCTCCCCGAGCAAATCAGATGTCAGCGACCTTATCATATTCTTTGGATTCGATGGTCGGTGTAGGGATCACGCGACCAAATCCGGCTTGCCGACGCTCGTTTGCCAAGACTCCATTTGAGCGCGCATTGCCTCGACGCGGCGGTCTTTGAAGTGCCACAATCGAGGTACTGAGCGGTCGAGCGCTGATCGCGTGGGATTTTCGATATGAAGTTGCTGGTTATCGAGGACGACGAGAAGACGGTTCGCTTGCTGAAACAGGGGTTCGGCGAGAACGGCTTTGTCGTCGACGATTGCCGGAACGGGACGGACGGGTTGGATGCGGCGCTGTCGCAAGCCTACGACGTGGTCGTGCTCGACGTGATGCTTCCGGGCAAAGACGGCTGGGAGGTTCTGGATAAACTGCGCGCCGCGGACCGGCGCACCCCGGTTGTCATGCTGACCGCGCGCGACGCGGTCGGATACAGGGTCAAAGGGTTGACCGCGGGCGCCGACGACTATGTCATCAAGCCCTTCGCGTTTTCGGAATTGCTGGCGCGCATTCGCAGCGTCTTGCGCCGGCGCGGCAACGTGGCGCCGGACTTGCTTGAGTTTCAAGACCTCGTCATCGACCCGCGGCGCTTTATCGTCTCGCGCGCGGAGCGTTTGATCGACCTGACCTCGAAGGAATTTCTGCTGCTGGAGTTGCTGGTGCGCCAGCAGGGCGAGGTTTTGTCGCGCGCCTATATCGCCGAACAAGTGTGGGACATGTCGTTCGACAGCGACAGCAACGTGGTCGACGTCAATATCCGCCGTTTGCGCGCCAAGATCGACGATCCGTTCCCGCGCAAGCTCATCCACACGATCCGCGGCCGCGGGTACGTCATTCGCTGACAGGGTCAGCCCGGTTGGTATCGCATCTGCGAGCGTGACCGGCGCCGCTTCGCGTTCGGGCCCCACTGTTCGTCTGCGACTACTTCGGCGTCAGCGTTTCCGTTCCGCCGCCGCTGCCTTCGCCGAAGAGGGACCAGGTGCCGCGCAGTTTGCCATCGTGCTGGCGCGTGTACGTGGCTTCGCCGCCTTCGCCGCCGGCAAGCGGGCGATAACGGACTTTGAGACGGCCGTTCGCGTAGGTGCCCCTGCCTTCGGCCTCGCTTGGCTGCGACCAGCGTATCAAGCATTCGCCGTCGCGGTCCTCGATCGTCGCGGTGCCTTCGTAGGTGGTGCCGCCCGTGTTCGTTCCGGCGACGCGATAGTTTCCGGCAACGGGACATGCCGCGTTTTCGGATGGTGGGACAGCGGCGGTCAGCACGAGAGCAGCTGCGATTGCGACGAACCGGATCATCGGGTGCCTCATTTCGTCGGTCGACACGGGGTGGACTCACGATGCGCGTGGTCTTACGCGCCGGTCAACTGGCTGTTTTTTCCGGTGCGAGGAACAATCGTGCGCGGCGCGCGTTTCCTGCTCGATAGGCCTGCGTGCAGGCCCAGCTTCCCTCACACCATCACCTAAGGATTTGAGCCATGGAACGGCCTATTTCGCCTGCCCTCACGAGACGAAGCGTTGCCACTGGTCTTGCTGTCACCGCTGCCGCGACCGCCGTTGCGGCGCAAGCCGCCACTGCGGCGACCGCCAAGCAAACCGCACCTGCGAAGAGTTTGTACGAGCGGCTGGGCGGCGCGTTCGCGATCGCGGCCGTGATCGACCACTTTAGCGATGCGGTCGTGAAGAACCCCATCGTCGGCCAGGCGTCCAAAAACCCGCAGCTGAAGGAATGGCATACGAAGAACCTGGGACGCCTCCCCGGCCTCAAGTTCATGCGCACGCTCTGGGTTTGCAACATTTCGGGCGGGCCGTTTCAGTACACGGCGACGAAACCCGGTGCGACGCCACTCGGCCTCGAGGAGGCGCACCGCAACTTGAAGATCTCGCCTGCGGAGTTCGATGAGGTCGCGGCCGAACTCGGCCGGACGCTGGATTTCGTCAAGATACCCAAAGCGGAGAAGGCCGAAGTCTTGGCCGCTTTCGCAGCGCACAAAGCCGAGGTCACCGCAGGTTACGGCCATTGAGCGGCGGGCGGGGTATCCTGTCGCCGAAATGCGCCCTTGGGTTTTGGTTCTGCGGCGTAGTCGCCGGGGCGGGAACGAAGTTCCCCTCCCCGCGTTGTGATGTTTGGTGCTCGCAGTCGGACGTCGACGGCGATCGTCCGTCGGCGCGCCCCCTCATGGGCCGCGAAAAGAGGATGCAAACAATGAAACGAACAATGACGATGATCGTCGCTTTGCTGATGAGCGGCACGGCTGCGATCGCTGCACAGGGCAGCGGCAGTCAAGGACAAGACGAACAGCCGACGTGCGGTCAGCCCAATCAGCCTGCTTGCGAGCCGGGGCAAACGCCGGCCGATAAGCAAGACGACAAGAAGAAGGGTAAGGGCAAGAAGCCCGACACTCAAAGCGACCAACCTGCCGGCGCGCAGGGTCAACCGCCCGCCGATCAAGGAACGCCACCTGCGGGTGGGCCGCGTGGCCGCGGTCAACAGGGTGGCCAAGATCAGCCGGCCGCCGGTGACCAAAAAGGGCCACAGGGTTCGCAGGGGCCGAAGGGGCCTCAGGGTCCGCAGACTCCGCAAACGCAACCTTCAACCGATCCAGCAACACCGCCTGCCGGTGGTCCGCGCGATCGTGGCAATCAAGGTGGTCAGCAGGGGCCGCAAGGTCCTCAGGGCCCGCAGACACAGCCGCCAACCACCGATCAAGCGACACCGCCAGCCGGCGGTCCGCGCGATGATCGCCGTGGTGGCCAACAAGGTGGCCAGCAAGGTCAGAACCCCGGTGCCGGTGGCGGTCAGCAAGGACAAGTCGATCGCGATCGGGATGGACGCGACCGCAATTGGCAACCCGGTCAGCAAGGTCCTGGTGGTCCGCAGACCGGTCCGCAGGGACGGTTCGATGGACCGCCCGGTGGCGCGCGTTGGTCGCGCGGCCAGACCGTACCGCAAGAGTATCGCCGCGATCAGTTCTACATTCAGGACTGGCAGCGGAATAACTTGTCGCCGCCGCCACGCGGCTATCGTTGGATGTGCTACGAGCGCGGCAACTGTTTCCTGGTGAATTCGAACACTGGGTACGTGAGCCGCTCGTTCCGGCGCGACGACCGCGACAACTATTGGCGCCGCCGTTACGCACGAAGCTACACCTACAACGACGACCTCTATTATCGCGATTGCCGCGGCCGTTCGGACCCGGCGGGCATCTTGGTCGGCGGGTTGATCGGTGGCTTGGTCGGCCGGTCGCTCGGCGACGAACGTGCGGGCCCGACGTTTGCCGGTATCATTATCGGCAGCACGCTCGGTGCAGCGTTCACGCGCGATCTGGACTGCGAAAACCGCAGCTATGCGTATCACAGCTACTACGATGCGTTTAACGGCGGACGCGTGGGACGGGTTTATGCCTGGCGCAACCCGCGCAACAACTATCGCGGTGCGTTCGTCGTGCGCGCCTACTTCTACGACGAAGACGGCTTCCGTTGTGCGCGCTACCGCCACACGATCTGGACGCCGCGCCGGCGCCAGATGGACGGCTATGCGTGCCGCCAACCGGACGGTGCGTGGTTGTTCTTGCGCTGAACGATTGGGTTAGATTCTTGCGCGGCGGCCGTTCAATCGGCCGCCGCGTTTTTTGTCAGGGGCGCGTGAAGCGCGCGAGTGGGCCCATCGGCGTCACCACATTGAGCGCGGCCACCCTGCCCGCTTGGCGTTCGAACTGTGCGTGCACGAGCGGGTCGAGCAGCGACACAAACACATCCGGTGCAACGGGCCGCAGTGTTGCCGCGCGCCGTCCTTGGTGCAGCACGAGCGCGCCGTTCTCGATCGTGACGTTTGCCTCTGCGCCGTAGCCGCCTGTGTAAGCCTGCAGATCCGACGTTCGGAACGCCGATGCGTTGCGATCGGCTAACAGCCAGCGCAGTTCGGCGGCATAGGGGCCATCGGCGCCGGTGAGCAAACGCTGTAACGCCACGTCTTGAGCGCGCGCGAGCGCATCGGCGGAGGCGACGGGAAGATCCGGCAGCACGCCTTTGCCTTCCCAGTTCGTGTGCGTGATTGGGTTTTCCGGCGCACCGCCCGAGACGAAGACGGCGAACCCGCCCAATAGGGGTACGAAGCCGCCAGGGTTTGCGCGTCCGTTCGTGGGTTCGCCCACGATCACCGCGCGCTTTGCGGTCTGGAGCGTGTAGGGAAACGATTCCGATGCGGAGCCGGTGCCACCGTTGGCGAGGATGTAGAGGGGTGTGTCCAAGCGGCGCGGGCCCGTCGGATCGGTGACCGGGGCTTCGCTGAGGGATGCGCCGCGCGTGTGGAACGTGTTGAAGATCTGGGCGTTCGCCGCAACGAAGTAGCTCGCCAGATAAGCCACCATGGATGGCGCGCCGCCGCGCGAGTCGCGCAGATCGATGATGATCGCGCGGGCGCCGGCGACCGATTGAAGGGCCGCGTCCACCGCCTTGTGCGCAGGATCGTTCGCGTCCTTCGGATTGATCTGCGCGAATTGGTTGACCTGGAGATAGCCGATACCACCCGGCAACATTTCGGTGTGCACGAAGCCGTAGTTCTGGCGCGCGACGGGTGAGTTTGGTCCGGGTGCCGGGCCGGGACCAGGGCCTGGTCCCGCACCTGGGCCGCCGCGGCGCGGCCCGCCGGGCAACGGCTCGTCGCCCGGGCGATAGACGACCGCGAAGTGTCCGTCGAAGGGATGCAGATACGACGTCAGCGCCGTCGCGAGGTCGAGTGGATTGGTGAAGCGGTCGTAGTCGCCCTTCTGCGCGTTCGCGCGCAAGCCTTCCGCGATCGTGTGGCCGCGCTTCACGTCGAAATAAATATCGTCGACGGCCTTCGCCACTTGGGTCGCGATCTCGCGCGGATTGGAAACGGGCGCTTGATCGGCGGCAGCGAGCGAAAGCGGTAACGCCACGACAACGAGTGCGGCGGCGAGCGAAGCAAAGCGCATGTTCTTGGTCATCCCCTAAAGTCCGCACTGTGAATGCACCGAATGGCCGCCCCAAGTCATGACGAAAACCCGGCGGAAGCGCGCGTTCGACAAACTTTGACACAGACTTAGGCGACGTTGATCACGACGATGCCGGTCTTTTGGCCGGCTTGGACGTAGCGATATGCGTCGGCGATGGCGTCGAGTGGGTATCTTCGATCGAAGACGCCACGGAACTGGCCCGCTTCCATGCGCTCCCTCATGAAAGCAACGAAGGCCGGACCGCTTCCACGCGGCGGCAACGGCACGGTGACTCGGCTGCTGCCGATCGCCCACGACCAGAGTGCGAGCGGTAAGACCTGCAGCCAGGGTCCGGCATCCGTCGATGCGAAGCGACCGTCGGGTTTTAGCAACTTGCGGCAGCGGAAATAGCTCGCCTTACCGACCGCGTCGAAGATGTAGTCGAAGTGCTCGCTTGAGCGGGTGAAATCCCCGACCGTGTAGTCGATCGCGCGATCGGCACCGAGCGACTTGACCAACTCCAGATGCCGCGTGGCGACGACCGCTGTCACGTCGGCGCCATAGAATTTGGCGAGCTGGAGCGCGGCCGTACCGATTGCCCCGGAGGCGCCGTAGATCAGAACCTTGTGGCCCGGTCCGATGGCAAACTTCTTCAAGCCCGAGTTCGCATAGAAAGCGCCCTCGCAAACAACGGCCTCATCGAAGCGCTTGTTCGCGGGCATAGTGCCGATCGGTGCGCTCTCGGGAATGCACACATATTCGGCTTGCGCGCCGTTGCGTCTGGACGGGCACATGCCGAAGACGCGGTCGCCTGGCTTGAAAAGCTTGACGTTGGCGCCGACGGCTTCGACTTCGCCGGCGACGTCCATGCCGAAGATCGTGCGCCGCGGGCGGAGGAGCCCGAAGACGAGTCGCCCGATCACGAAGGGTCTAAGTTCGCCGCAGTCCGTGCGGCTCACCGTCGCCGCGCGCACACGGATCAAGACCTCGTCCGCCGTGGGCACCGGCTTGGGCACCTCGCGTATCTTCACGACATCGGGCGACCCATAGCGTGTGATGACGGCGGCTTTCACCAGCCGTGCCCGGCGGCGGCGCGGAAGCTCCAGATTGGGCCGCGCCAATGTTCGCCGTCGCCTTCGTGGCGCGCGATGGCAGAGGCGTTGGGCGCGGCGGCGATCGCCGCTGGCCAGAATGCTTGTGCAGCGGTGTTGCGCTCCATCACGGCGGCTTCCCATTGGCCCGGATAGGTGGCCAAGATTTGGCGTAGCGCTTCGCGCGCGACGCCACGGCGTCGATACCGTCTGGCGACGAAGAACTCGCCCATGTTGCGCTCAACCGTGCCGCCGCGATGCGATAGCGTGTTGATCAACGCAAAGCCTGCCGGATGTGCGCCCACGAAAAATAGCAGCGCGTGGAAGCCGTCGGTGCCGCGCCAATAGGCGTCGAAGGCGTAAACCTGGAAGTGGCCGCGCTCATCGAATTCCAAGCGGGTCGAGCCATCAGGTTCAATCTCCGAGAAATCGTAGAGGTAGAACTGCGCGAGACCTTCGAGCAGCGCCTTGTCGGCAACCGTTGCCGGGCGCACCCGAACGGCCGGGTCTTTTGTCACCGCGTGTCTCCCATCGTCGTATGCGCCAAATGTACAATAAACAGGCGGATTTCGCAGCTTTGTGTGGTCCCCGAACGGGTCGGATTTACGGGTTCTCAATGCCCGCCGTGCGAGGCTTGGACAAATACGAACGCAGGGGTGCGGGTTTATGGCCAAGGTTCTCGTTGTCGACGACGATAAGTTCGTCGTTCAGGTGATCGCAGGTGCGTTGCGGAACGCCGGGCACGAGGTCGAATGCGCCTATGACGGCGAGGCAGGCGAGGAAGCGTTCGACGCGACGCCGTTCGACGCTGTCATCTGCGACATGCTGATGCCGCGCCAAGAAGGGTTGGAGACGATCCGCCACATGCGCCAAACGCGGCCGCACACCGCGATCGTCGCGATCTCCGGCGGCTTGGGCGCGACCGACATCGATATTTTGAGCGTGGCGCGTCAACTCGGCGCGCACGCGACGCTGAAGAAGCCGTTTCACATTCCCGAGCTCGTCTCAGCCGTCGACACGGCATTGCGCAACGCACACGCGGAGAGCGCACCGAATAAGGCTCGTGCTTGAGCTAGACCACTCTCGCTTCCTGACTTTTCCACTTTACTGCTCCGAGATCGCTGCTCATGAAAGCTCAAGCTCAACTGAACCGGTTCGTCGTGACGTGTGAATTTCGCACCGGCTCGCGCGCGACGTTCGAGCGTGCGATGGCCGCGACCGGAACCTCGTTGCAACTTGCCGACAATCTCTGGCTACTGCGTGCGATCGGCACTGCCGGCAGCGTGCGCAACACGCTGTTCCAACACGTGGGCGCGCGCGATACGCTGATGGTGCTGCAACTCGATGCGGTGCGCACGGCGACACAGAACTACGGGCCCGAAATGGACGCCCGCATCCGCGCGATGCTGTATCTTGAGGCGTCCGTTCCGGAAGCTGTCGCGGCAACCGCCTAGGACGCCGGCGCTTCCACCGCGGCGACGTTGTCCTTGTCGTCACGATCAACCCAGATCGAATAGGGATCGACAGCGACGAATTTCGGCGCCTTGTCGGTCACGAACGTCACCGTTTGCTTGCCGGATTTGAGCGGCTTGAGTTCGTAGGCGATGACACCGTCGCGCTTGAATTGCGGCTCCGTCGGGTCGGTCGAGAAGACGCCGACCGCGATGTTTTCCGCGAGCGGTGCTTCGGTCTCTTTGCCCTTGCCGTCGGCGTAGAGCTTCTTTGCTTCGACCTCGAAGGCGACGTCGAACTTGCCGTCGGCGCGCTTCGTGACCTTCGGCGCGGTGGCTTTCAGTTCATAGAGCGTGATCTTTTCGAAGAGGTCGGTGATCAGCGCGTCGTACTGGGGCCCCGCGTCTTCGCGCAAGATCTTCAAGAAATCTGTCGAGCGCGGATAGGGATTGGACGCGAATTTATAGCGCTCGATCATCTTCTTCAATGCGCCGTTGACGACCCCTGCCCCGATCTCCGTCTTCAGGCGATAGAGGATCATCGCGCCTTTTTGGTAGTGGATGTAGGGCTGGTTTTCGACGCGCGCGAGCGG
>JANLXP010000177.1:0-6203 GCA_031365165.1 Alphaproteobacteria bacterium | reverse complement strand
GCGGGCTCAAGAACGCGGCCAGCCGGGCAAGAACGACATTGCCTTTGTCGACAAGTTGCGGCGCACTCGTAAACAGCTCCGAGATGATGGACTCTTTCGTGGGAATAACCGGATAGCGTTGCCCTTCCTCGGCAACCAGCGGGTTCGACTTCGGACCGCCGCCGGCGATCTGAATCGCCGCAACGCCGGTCAAGCCCTGCGTCTCAAGCCGCGCGAACGAGTCCTCTTTCACCGGGGTCAGGCGTTCCACTTGAATGCGAACCAGCACGTTTTTCGGATTGTCTTCGTCGATCTTGATCTCGATGACCTCGCCGACCTTGATGCCGTTGTAGAGAACGTCGCCCGCCTTGCCCAAGCCTGACACCGATCCTGCGAACTTTAGATCGTAGATTTGGAACTGCTGATTGAACTCGAACTTGCCGATCCAAAACAAAAAGAGGACCGTCAGCAGCGTGATGCCGATCGCGAAACTTCCGATCAGCAAGTGATGTGCGCGCGTTTCCATATCGAACCTATCCTCAACTCAAGACCGTGGTGGCGTTGATTTTGCGGCCATCGCCGCACGCCCACGCGGTCCATGAAAATACTCACGGATCCAGGGATGCTCTTGGGTCATCATTTCCTGGATTGTACCTGTAACCAGCACCTTTTTCTCGGCCAAGACCGCGATGCGGTCGCAGATCGCGTAAAGGCTGTCGAGATCGTGCGTCACCATAAAGACGGTGAGCCCAAGCGTTGCCTGGAGATTCTTGATCAATTCGTCGAACGCCGAGGCCCCGATCGGGTCCAATCCCGCCGTCGGTTCGTCCAAGAACACGATTTCCGGGTCAAGCGCCAAGGCGCGCGCAAGGCCCGCCCGCTTGCGCATACCGCCCGAAAGCTCGGACGGGAACTTTGGCCCTGCCTCTGGCGGCAGGCCAACGAGCCCGATCTTCACCGCCGCAATTTCGTCCATCAGCTTCTGCGGCATATGCAGATGCTCTTTGAGCGCGACCTGAATGTTCTGCGCGACCGTCAACGACGAAAACAAGGCGCCATCTTGGAAAAGCACGCCCCAGCGCCGTTCGATCGATTGTTCTTCGGCGCGCGTCATCTCGCCCCGCACTTTGCCGAAGATCTCGATCCGCCCCGCCGCCGCTCGATTGATGCCGAGGATCGTGCGAAGCAAAACGGATTTGCCCGTACCAGAGCCACCGACGATGCCCAAGACCTCGCCGCGATAGATGTCGAGGTCCAGGTGATCATGGATCACCTGCTGCCCGAACTGGTTGCGCAAGTCGCGCACGGAGATGATCGCCTCGCGCGTCATATGCCCAACTTCACAAACATGATGGAGAAGAACGCGTCGATGACAATCACCGTAAAGATGCCCTCGACCACCGACGCCGTCGTACGCTGACCGACCGACTCCGCACTGCCTTCGACTTTCAACCCTTCAAAGCACCCGATCATCGCGATCAGAAGCCCGAACACCGGCGCCTTGATGAAGGCGACGCTGGCGTCCCATACACCGATGGCCATTTTGACGCGCTCGATATACATCGCAGGCGACATGTCGAGTTGGAGCCAAACCACGAGGCCCCCGCCCAACAGCCCCATCATCGCCGAAATGAAGCCCAAGATCGGCATCATGATGAGCAGCGAAATCACGCGCGGCAGAACAAGCACTTCCATCGGATCGAGACCAAGCGTGCGCATCGCATCGATCTCTTCGCGAAGCTTCATCGAACCGATCTGCGCCGTGAACGCACTGCCTGAACGGCCGGCGACCATGATCGCCGTCAACAAAATGCCGATCTCGCGCAGGAAGGACACGGCAACCAGGTTCACCGTAAAGATCTCGCCGCCAAAACGGCGTAGCTGTTCGGAACCCTGAAATGCCAACACCGCGCCGATCAGGAACGAGATCAAGCTCACGATCGGAACCGCGTTCAGGCCGGTCTGTTCCATATGATAGACGGTCGAGGTCACGCGCATGCGGAACGGATTGATGATCGTCTTTCCCAGTGTCTCGAGCACGAGGCCAAAGAAGCCGACGAGGTCAAGCGCCGTGCGTCCACCTTCCGACAGCGCCGCACCCATACGCACGACAAGGTTCGTCAGGACGTTCCCGACATTTGGCGTCGGGGCAATCGGACGGTCGCTCTTCGCGACCGCGTTCAGCAACGTCGACTGCGCAGCCGTTGCGCCCGCATAAGTCACTTTGGCGCCTGCGCGCTCCAGCGATCGGCCGGTGCGGTAGATCAACCAAGCCCCGGCGGTATCGAGGCGGCTCAAATGGGACAGATCGAAAGTCGCGGCGCGCCGGTCGAGCGCGTGAACAGCGGTAAGCGCCTTGTCGATTGTCTCAGCATGGCGCACGACCCAGTCGCCCTGAGGCCGCAGCATCAGGGACGTCGCATCTTCGGATACGTCAAGCCAAGCCTGAGCATCCCCAGTCATGAACTAGGCCCCACAAACGCTAACACCGCGCACCCGCTTTGCGCCCCGAATCATGAGTGTGCCCGGGCGATCAATAGGCAGCAAGTTCGTGTGCAAGTTGCGAGCCACAGGAAACCGCCGAATTAACCCACGGTGATCGCCGCCACAGCTGTGTGCTTGCCTTAGGGTAAAACTCCGCCAAAATCGATTCGACAACGGGGACTTAGCCCGCGCTCCTCCGCTATCGGTTGCGCACGGCATGAGAGGCACTTTCTCTATGACTGCCGAAAGCCACACAGCCGAGAATTCGCCATCATCGGCGGCTTCCGCGCAATTACACTTCATCCCGGTGCTGCGTGCAGACCTGATTGCCGCCATGTCGGACCAAGGCCTGACGAACGACCAGGTGAACGACTTTCAAACGCTCTCGACGTTCTTGGGTGCCTATTTTCACCATGACTTCTACGACGAGCTGACCGAACTCAAAGACACCTACGCGTGGTTCTCTCCGACGGGACCCCACCCTGTCCGGCGTGAAGTCCGCGATGCCGACACGGCGTTCGGCAAACTGATAACGACGTTCGAAAACGTCATGGCGCGCGCGAACTTTATCGAACTGCCGCAAGCCGAGGTCGCAGCACTCAGCGGCGACCACCCGCATTTCGATGTCAAAACGCGCACGTCGCTCGAAGCCTACGAAACGATCCGCATCTTCTCGCGCGGACAGCGGACCCAGACGGTCAAGCAGGCGGCGGCCCTAGGCTTCCGCGCAAAGGAGACCTCACTCGACACGTTCGACGACGTCATCGTGTTTGTGCGTTTCAAGCAACCGTCGGGCATGCCGCGCCGCCGCTTCCTGCGCGGCAACAACAAACTGCCCGGCGGAGCTCAGCCCGGCAGCGTGATTGTGAAGGCATTCCGCAACATTGCGCGCATCGAATTGCCGATGCTGTTGCCGGAAGTTCAAATCGTGATGAGCCGCAAGGACGCGATGCTCTTGGGCGGCCCCGCTGTCTTGGGCGGCATCCCAATCGTGTTGAATCTTCTACCGGCGCTGTCGGTGGTGCTTGTGGTGCTCGGCGCGTATCTGGGTTTCTCGGGCGAGGTGACGCAAGACAAGTTGATGAAGGCCGTCGGTGCGCTCTCGGTGCTGATCGGCGCGGGCGCATTCATGTGGCGCCAGTTTTCGAACTACTCGTATCGCAAGCTAAAATATCAAAAACGCGTCGCCGACAACATCTACTTCAAGAACATCACGAATGACGCTGGCGTCTTCGAAACGCTGATCGGCGCCGCCGAAGATCAAGAAGTGAAAGAGGTGATTCTCGCCTACCATTCGCTTTTGACTGCGGGCCCAGCCGCGCACGCCGGCGAATTAGACCGCCGGATCGAGACCTGGCTGAAGGCAACCTTTCAAGTTGACGTCGATTTCGAAGTCGGTGACGCGCTCTCGAAGCTTGAGGGCCTCGGCTTCTTAACCCAAAAAGACGGCAAAATCGCCGCCGTCGCGTTGCCTGAAGCGCTCTCCCGCCTCGACACGCTCTGGGATCGGCTCTACGACTTCACGCGTGCGCCGGGCGTTCACGCCGCCGCATGAGGGGCTGATCGGGGGACATGGCACAACGCGACGCAACCACACGCGAAGGCGCACTAGCGATGGTAGGCCTCTCAGGCCTGCTGCGCTGGCTGGGGCTGATGCCCTGGGCGGTGTTGGCGATCGCGATCCTGATTCACATCCTCGATCCCGGAAACGTCATCGACTCGTTGCGCACGCAGGTTTTCGACTTCTATCAGCGCACCAATCCGCGTCCCTACGTGAACCCGAAGGACACGATCGGATTGCAGGTTCGCTATGTCGATATCGACGAGGAAAGCATCAAGCGGATCGGCCAATGGCCGTGGCCCCGAACGACGGTAGCAAAGCTCGTTCGCAATTTGGGCGAGATGGGCGCGGCCGTCGTCGCTTTCGACATCGTCTTTGCCGAACCTGACAACACGTCTCCCGACCAAGTTGCAAAGCGCCTTCCCGAAGGGCCGGAATGGGATGCGACCCGCACGCAGCTTGGTAGTTTGCCGCGCAACGAAGTGGCACTGACAGATGCGCTGAAGACTGTATCGACGGTGACCGGATTTGCATTCAACAACGAAACCGGCGGCGATCCGCCGCGTCGAGTTGGCAGCGAGTCGGTACGCGGCGATGGAAATCCGATCCTCGCCCTCACAAAGCAGAAAGGCGTGACAAAAACGCTGCCTGAACTCGAAGCGGCGGCCGCCGGCAACGGATCGTTCAACGTGGTGATTTCCACAAGCGACGATCTGGTCATTCG
Organism: Alphaproteobacteria bacterium; assembly: GCA_031365165.1. GTDB lineage: Bacteria > Pseudomonadota > Alphaproteobacteria > Micropepsales > Micropepsaceae > SZUA-430. Next base: position 1,455 of record JANLXP010000177.1, on the reverse strand, counting down.
AAAGGTGCCGCTGCTCTTCAACTATCGCGGAAAAATCTACCCAAGCCTGTCGCTCGAAGTGCTCCGCGTGTTGACGGAGAAGATCGGTCAGCGCGGAACGCTGCTGATCACGACGCCGGGTACGGATAAAGAAGTCGCTGCAGGGAGCGCCAACCGCATCGTATCGCTGCGCATCGGCGAGATCGCTGTGCCGACGACGCAAGACGCCGAACTGTGGCTGCACTACACCGACGAGAACAGGAAGGCAGATTTCAAGCGCTCAATTCCTGCCTGGAAGATCCTTGACGGCACCGCGGACAAAAGTCTGCTCGACAGTTCCGCTGTATTTGTCGGTACGAGCGCGCCCGGACTGCTGGACCTCCGCCCGACGCCGACCAACCCTGCGATGCCTGGCGTCGAAGTTCACGTCCAAGCGCTCGAGCAAATGCTTCTGGGCGCCTATCTGGAGCGTCCCGACTACGCGCTAGGGTTCGAGCTGTTCTTCGCGACGATCATCGGACTGGTCGTCCTGATTTTGATTGTCAGAGTTCCGGTGTTCTGGATCGCCGGCGTGGCCATTGGCGCCGTCGCCTTCGCGGTCGGGTTTTCCTGGTACGCCTTCACAAATTGGCATTGGCTTGTGGACCCGGTCGCAGCATCGGCGAACATCGCTCTCGTCTTCGCGTCGGCAAGCCTCGTCAAATTCATGCGTACGGAGGCTGAGCGCCGCACGGTCAGAAGCGCGTTCGCTCAGTATCTCCCTCCCGACGTTGTCGAGAGCATCGCGAATGATCCGTCGCAGTTGAAGCTTGGTGGTGCGACGCGCGAACTCTCGATCATGTTCTGCGATATCAAGGGCTTCACGCCGATTGCGGAAAGCTTCCGGTCCGACCCGCAGGGGCTGACCCGCCTCATCAACCGCGCCCTGACGCCGCTGTCGCGCGAGGTGTTGAATCACCGTGGCACGATCGACAAATACATCGGCGACTGCGTCATGGCGTTCTGGAATGCCCCGCTCGACGACGCCGAGCACGCAAAGCACGCCTGCGAATGTTCGCTGGCGATGATGGATTCGCTCATCGTCTTGAATCAGGAATTGACGGCCGAGGGGTTCTACAAAGCCCACAAGGTGAACCCAATCGACGTGTCGATCGGCATGAACACCGGCGTCTGCGTCGTCGGCAACATGGGTTCGGAACTGCGCTTCGACTACTCAGCGCTAGGCGATGCCGTGAACGTTTCCGCCCGAATCCAGTCGTTCTGCGGCAATTACGGCTTCCCGATCGCCGTCGGCGAAGATACGGAGATCGTTGTTGCTGACAAATTCGCTTTCCTTGAACTCGACTACATCGCGGTCAAGGGCCGCGCGACGCCGACGCACATCTACGCGCAGATGGGCCACGCGCATGTGCGCGAAACGACAACGTTCCAAGACTTGGAAATGGTGCTGAATGCCCTATTCGGCGCGTTCCGAAC